>JBJMGR010000218.1:0-14054 GCA_045807805.1 Pyrinomonadaceae bacterium
CACTGTGCCGATTGGAAGGCCGATAGCTAACACGCGCGCATACGTGCTCGACGCGCGCATGAGCCCCGCGCCCGTCGGCGTGCCGGGTGAACTCTACATCGCCGGTACGGGGCTCGCGCGCGGCTATCTCAATCGACCGTCGCTCACGGCCGAGAGGTTCATCCCCGACCCGTTCTCTCTGGAGGCTGGCGCGCGACTCTACAGGACGGGCGACGTGGTGCGTTGGCTCGCTGACGGAGAGTTGGAGTTCATCGGACGCGCGGACAATCAGGTGAAGGTGCGTGGCCTCCGAATAGAGTTGGGTGAAATAGAGGCGGCGCTCTCTTCGCACGAGGCTGTGCGCGACTGCGTCGTGCTTGCGAGAGAGGACGAGCCGGGAGACAAGCGCCTCGTCGCTTACGTCGTGACGGCGACCGTTGGCCCGGTCTTGAGCGCGGCGGAGTTGCGCGCGCACCTGAAGGAGCGTCTGCCCGAGTACATGGTGCCTTCCGCGTTCGTCATGTTGGAGGCGCTGCCGCTCAGCGCAAACGGGAAGGTTGACAGAAAGGCTCTGCCCGCGCCCGACTCGTCGCTTGTGTCGGACATCTACGTCGCTCCGCGCGACGAGGTCGAGGAGATGATCGCGGAGGTCTGGGCGGAGGTGCTGCGCGTCGAGCGCGTGGGCGTCGAAGACAACTTCTTCGAGTCGGGGGGGCACTCGCTCCTTGCGATGCAGGTCGTCTCACATCTGCGGCAGCTCATGGGTTGCGAGTTGCCTCTGCGTCTGATGTTCGAGGAGCCAACGGTGGCGGGGCTCGCGGCGGCGCTCGCGCGTGACCCGGAGGCGCGCGCCAGCGCGTTGAGGGCCGCACAGATGCTCGCGCGTCTGTCGAGTCTGTCCGAGGAAGAGGTGGAGAGCATGTTGAGCGAGGAGCGGCTGACGGCCGCGGGGAGTGAGACGAGATGAGCACGGCAGAGACGAAGAGGGCTGGCTTGAGCGCGAATCGCCGCGCGCTTCTGGGCGCGATGCTCGGGACGGGGCGCGCGGGCGCGGACGTAATCGGGCGGCGCGCGAGCAGAGAGGCGTGCGAGCTATCCTTCGCTCAACAGCGCCTATGGTTCCTCGACCAGTTAGAGCCGGACAGCCACTTCTATAACATCACGCGCGCCGTGCGCGTGAGCGGACTGCTGGACGCGTCGGCGCTGCGCGAGACACTCTCGTCGGTCGTCGCACGGCACGAGTCGCTGCGTACAGGCTTCGGCCTCGTCGAGCAGGAGCCGAGGCAGTTCGTCGCCGACCCCGCCCCGCTCGCTCTACCTCTGATCGACCTCTGCGGCCTGCCTGCCGAAGAGCGCGAGGCGGAAGTGCGTCGGCTGGTCTTGGAGCACGGACGCAAGCCCTTCAGACTGGCGGACGCGCCGCTGCTGCGCGCGTGCCTCGTGCGTCTCGCCTCGGACGAGCACGTGCTGCTGCTGGCGATGCACCACATCGTCAGCGACGCGTGGTCGATGGGGATTCTGATACGCGAGATGGCGGCATCGTACGAAGCCTTCAGTCGCGGTCAGGAGCCGACGCTTCAGGAGCTTCCCATACAGTACGCTGACTACGCTGTCTGGCAGCGCGGGCGGCTGCAAGGCGAGGTCTTGGAGGGCCAACTCTCATACTGGCGGAAGCAGCTCGCCGACGCGCCGCGAATGCTTGAGCTTCCGACGGACAGGCCGCGTCCCGCCGCGTCGAGCTACCGGGGGGCCGCGCTCCGTTTCTCACTCTCCGCCGAACTCTCCGAAGAGCTACGCGGCCTCGCGCGTCGAGAGGGCGTCACGCTCTACATGCTCCTGCTCGCCGCCTGGCAGACGTTACTGACGAGGTACACAGGCCAAGAGGACGTAGTCGTCGGCTCACCCGTCGCGGGAAGAACGCGCGCCGAGACCGAAGGGCTGATAGGCTTCTTCGTCAACACGCTCGTGCTCAGGACAGACCTCTCGGGCGACCCGACGTTCAGAGAGTTGTTAGGTCGAGTCAGGGAAGTGTGCCTCGGCGCGTACGCTCATCAGGAAGTGCCGTTCGAGAAGGTCGTCGAAGAGTTAGCGCCCGAGCGTAGCCTTTCGAGCAACCCTCTCTTTCAGGTGATGTTCGCGATGCAGAACGCGCCGAAGGAGGAGTTGAGGCTCGGTGGCCTGCGTCTCGAACAGATAGAGACCGAGAGCGGAACTTCCGCCTTCGACCTGATGCTCGCGGCGCAGGAGACCGACGGCGTGCTCGGCGGCGCGCTGCAATACAGCACAGACCTCTTCGACGCGGAGACGGCCGAGCGGATGCTTCGCCACTTCAAGACGCTGCTCGAAGGCGTCGCGTCAGACTCGGGCCGACGCCTCTCACTGCTGCCGCTGCTCGACGAGACGGAGCGGCGTCAGGTCGTCTCCGAATGGAACGAGACGCGCTTTGAGTATCCGCGCGCTTGCGCGCACCAACTCTTCGAGCGTCAGGCCGAAGAGACTCCCGACGCCTTGGCCCTCGTCCGCGGAAGTGAGCGACTGACCTACGCGGAATTGAACTCGCGTGCCAATCAACTCGCACGCCACCTGCGCCGTCTCGGCGTCGGGCCTGAGTCGCGAGTCGGCGTGCTGTTGGGCCGGAGCACGTGGATGATCGCGGGGCTACTCGGGGTGTTGAAGGCGGGCGGCGCTTACGTCCCGCTTGACCCTGAGTACCCGCGCGAGCGCCTCGGCTTCATGCTCGAAGACGCGGGCGTCGGCGTACTCCTCACGGAGCAGACTCTCGCGGAAGGCTTAGGGGGGCACGCGACGACGACTGTCTGCGTAGACGCCCATCGTGAGCTTATCGCCGCCGAGCCGGAGACGAATCCCGCTTACGCCGTCGAGGTCGAACAGGCCGCGTACGTCATCTACACCTCCGGCTCGACGGGCAACCCGAAGGGCGTCGTAGTTCAGCACGACTCGCTGGTCAACTACATCACCGCCGCGAACAGGACTTACGGGCTGAAGGCGGGCGACCGTCTGCTTCAGTTCGCTTCCATCAGCTTCGACACGAGCGCCGAAGACATATACAACTGCCTGCTCCACGGCGCGACGCTCGTGCTGCGCGACGATGCGATGCTCGCCTCCGCGCCTGTCTTCCTCGCGGCATGCCGCGAGCTTGGCGTCACGGTCTTCAACTTCCCGACGGCCTACTGGCATCAACTCACGTCGAGCATGACCGCGGAGGATTGGGCGCGGAACGAACAGGCGCGGCTTGTAATCATCGGCGGCGAGCGCGCACTGCCCGAAAGAATCAGGCAGTGGCAGTCGCTCACGGGCGGGCGCGTGCGGCTCGTCAACGCGTACGGCCCGACCGAGGCCACAATCTCCTCGACCCACTTCGACTTCAAAACGCTTGGCGACTTCTCACCGCCCACACGCGAAGTTCTAATCGGCAGCCCCGTCGGGAACACGCAGGTCTACGTCCTCGACGCGCGCACGAACCCTGTTCCGGTCGGCGTCCCCGGCGAGCTTTACATAGGCGGCGTCGGCGTCGCGCGCGGCTACCTGAACCGCCCCTCGCTCACGGCCGAGAAGTTCGTGCCCGACCCTTTCTCCACGGAGCCGGGCGCGAGGCTCTATCGCACGGGCGACGTTGTCCGACGACTCTCGACGGGCGAGCTAGGTTTCGTCGGCCGCGCGGACAATCAGGTGAAGGTGCGCGGCTACCGCGTCGAGTTGGGTGAGATAGAGGCGGCGCTCTCTTCGCACGAGTCCTTGAAGGAGTGCGTTGTGCTCGCGCGCGAGGACGCGCCCGGCGACGTGCGTCTCGTCGCTTACGTCGTGGCCGCTGCTGAGTGTGAAGTCTCCGCGGCGGAGTTGCGCGAGTATCTGAAGGGGCGTCTGCCCGAGTACATGACGCCTTCGGCCTTCGTCGTGCTGGGCGAGCTGCCGCTGACACCGAACGGCAAAGTTGACCGGAAGGCCCTTCCCGCGCCCGACTCTTCCAACGCGGCCGCGGACTCATACGTTGCTCCGCGCAATGCGGTCGAGGAGGTTATCGCCGGGGTGTGGGCGGAGGTCTTGAGGCTAGAGCGCGTCGGAGTTCGCGACAACTTCTTCGATCTCGGCGGCCATAGCTTGCTCGCGACGCAGGTCGTCTCGCGCGTGCGCGCGACGCTGCAAGTCGAACTGCCTCTGCGAGCGATATTCGAGGGGCCGACCGTCGAGGCTCTGGCCGCGCTGATATCTTCCGCCAGCGGGGCGGACTCGGCGCAGCCGCCCGCAGTCGTGCGTGTGGAGCGGGGCGGGGAGCTTCCCGCCTCTTACGCGCAGCAGCGTCTATGGCTCATAGAGCAGTTGGAGCCGGGCGCGGCCGCTTACAACGTCCCCTCCGCAATCTCACTCTCGGGCAAGCTCGACGCGGCGGCGCTCGTCGCCTCGCTGCGCGAGATAGTGCGCCGTCACGAAGCGCTGCGCACGCGCTTCACGTCAGTGGACGGCCTCCCCGCGCAGGTCATAGAGCAGGGCGTCGAATTAGATGTGAAGACCGTAGACCTGACGGGTCTGAAGGATATTGAGAGCGAGGAGCGCGCGAAGGAGTTGGCGCGCGAAGAGGCACGCCGCCCCTTCGACTTGGAGCGCGCCCCCTTGATGCGTGCGACGCTCTTGCGCCTCTCCGACGAGGAGCACGTGCTGCTCTTGACGATGCATCACATCGTCTCGGATGGGTGGTCAACGGGCGTGCTGGTGCGCGAGCTTCGCGCGCTCTACGAAGCATACTCGGCCGGTCGGGAGTCAACGCTTCAGGAGCTACACATCCAGTACGCGGACTACGCTGTGTGGCAGAGGGGGTGGCTCGAAGGCGGCGAGCTTGACCGGCAGCTCTCCTACTGGCGGGAGATGCTCGGGGGAGCGCCCGAGGTGCTTGAAGTAGTCGGTGATCGCGTCAGACCGTCCGCGCCGACTTACGAAGGCGCGTTGGAGTCTATGTCGCTGCCGGAGGAGTTGAGCGGGAAGCTCCGTGAGCTTGCGCGTCGCGAAGGCGTGACGCTCTACATGCTCCTGCTCGCGGCGTGGCAGACGCTTCTGATGCGACACACCGGACAGGAGGACGTAGTCGTCGGCTCGCCCGTCGCGGGCCGCACGCGCGCCGAGACCGAAGGGCTGATAGGCTTCTTCGTCAACACGCTCGTGCTCAGGACAGACCTCTCCGGCGACCCGACGTTCAGAGAGTTGCTCTCGCGCGTGAGAGAAGTCTGCCTCGGGGCATACGCGCATCAGGACGTGCCTTTTGAGAAGGTCGTCGAAGAGTTAGCGCCCGAGCGTCACCTGAATCGCAACCCGCTGTTTCAGATAACCTTTGCCCTACAGAACTCTTCTACGGAAACACTCGAACTGCCGGGCTTGTCCCTATCTCGATTGAACGTGGAGAGCGGCATCTCAAAGTTCCCGCTAGGGCTCTTCATGTCGGGCGGTGGGCAGGGGTTGTCCGCGAGCATTCAGTACAGCACGGACATCTACGGGCGTGAATGGGTGGCGAGGATGATGGGCCACTTCCGCACGCTGCTCGAAGGCGTGTGCGCCGACGCGTCGCGACGCCTATCCGACTACGAGCTGTCGGGCGAGGCCGAGCGGCGGCTCGTCACGCAATGGAACGACACGCGCGCCGAGTTACCCGGACTGTGCGTGCACGAACTCTTCGAGCACCGCGCGGCATCCGACCCCGAAGCGTCGGCGGTTGTAGACGGCACGGACGAACTGACCTACGGCGAACTCAACCAGAGGACCAACCGCCTCGCGCACCTGCTGCGTCGGCGAGGCGTCTGCGAAGAGTCGCGCGTCGGTCTCCTGATGGATCGTAGTGCTATGGCCGTCGCCTCGCTGCTCGCCGTCCTCAAGGCAGGCGGCGCGTACGTGCCCTTAGACCCCGAGTACCCGCAAGAGCGACTCCGCTTCATGATAGAGGACTCGGACGTGCGCGTGGTGCTCGCGGGCGCGGGCCTCGGCTCGCTCCTCAGTGAATGTGAAGGCGTAGAGGTAGTAGACCTCGATGACGTAGCTGAAGAGCTTGCTTGTGAGTCGTGCGAAGACCTCTCGTGCGTCACCACTCCCGACTCTGCCGCATACGTCATCTACACCTCCGGCTCGACGGGCAGACCGAAGGGCGTACTAGTTGAGCATCGCTCTATAACTCGACTCGTCCAGAATACCGACTACGTCCATCTCTCTCCGGGTGACTGCGTCGCGCAACTCGCCACGGTCAGCTTCGACGCCTCGACCTTCGAGTTGTGGGGAGCACTCACGAGCGGTGCTCGTCTCGCCGTCATCCCGAAGGAGGTCGCTCTCTCTCCCGAAGGGCTCTCGCGTGAGCTGCGCCGTCTGGGCGTGAGCACCATCTTTATGACGACGGCTCTCTTCAACCAGTTGGCAAGGGAGGCGGGGGCGCTCGAAGGCGTGCGGGAGGTGCTCTTCGGGGGAGAGGCCGTAGACCCGCGAGCCGTAAGGAGCGTGCTCAAGGGCGGAGGGCCGGAGAGATTACTGCACGTCTACGGGCCTACGGAGAACACAACGTTCTCGACGTGGGAGTTGGTGCGGGAGGTGGAGGTGGGAGCGAGGACTGTATCAATCGGTAGACCCATTGCGAACTCTACTGCGTACGTGCTGGACGCGGGGATGAGGCCGGTGGTATTGGGAGCGCCGGGGGAGTTGTACGTCGGAGGGGAGGGGTTGGCCCGTGGTTACGTGAGGCGAGCGGCGCTCACAGCGGAGAGGTTCGTGCCGCACCCGTTCTCTGCGGAGTTGGGGGCGAGGCTCTACAAGACGGGCGACGTTGTGCGTCAGCGCGTGGACGGGGGCATCGAGTTCGTGGGACGTGTGGACAATCAGGTGAAGCTGCGCGGCTACAGGATAGAGCTAGGGGAGGTTGAGTCGGCACTCTCGACGCACGCGGCGGTGCGGGGCTGCGCAGTGTTGGTGAGGGAGGATGAGCCGGGAGACAAGAGGCTCGTCGCTTACGTCGTGACGGCGACCGATGCCCCGGCCTTGAGCGCGAACGAGCTGCGCGCGCACATGAAGGGGTGCTTGCCCGGATACATGGTGCCTTCGGCCTTCGTCGTGCTGGACGAGTTGCCTTTGACGTTGAACGGGAAGGTTGACAGAAAGGCTCTGCCCGCGCCCGACTCTTCGGCGGCCTCGTCCGCGGATACCTACGTCGCTCCGCGCGACGCCGTAGAGGAGGCGCTCTGTGAAGTCTGGGCGGAGGTGCTGCGCGTAGAGCGCGTGGGCGTCGAAGATAACTTCTTTGAGTTGGGCGGGCACTCGCTGCTCGCCACGCAGGTCGTCTCGCGCGTGCGCCAGTTGATGGGGGTAGAACTCCCTCTGCGCGCGTTGTTCGAGGGGCCGACCGTGGCCGCCCTTGCGAGCCACATAGCCCACGCAGGCGGGGCAGACTCAACTCAGCCGCCCGCCATAACTCGCGCCGAGCGAGGCGGCGAGCTACCGGCCTCTTACGCGCAGCAGCGTCTATGGCTCATAGAGCAGTTGGAGCCGGGCTCGGCCGCATATAACGTCCCGTCCGCGGCGCGGCTGCGCGGGCGACTCGACACGGAGGCCTTGGCCGGGGCGCTGCGCGAGATAGTGCGCCGCCACGAGTCTCTGCGCACGCGCTTCACGTCCGTGGATGGGCGGCCCGTCCAGGTCATAGAGCAGGGCGTCGAGCTTGAAGTGCCGACCGTAGACCTGACGGGACTGGAAGAGGGTGAGCGCGAGGAGCGTGCGAAGGAGTTGGCGCGCGAAGAGGCGAGACGCCCCTTCGATCTGTCACGCGCGCCGTTGGTGCGTGCGACGCTGCTGCGTCTGTCTGATGAGGAGCACGTGCTGCTGCTCACCATGCACCATATTGTTTCGGACGGCTGGTCTATGGGTGTGCTGGTGCGCGAACTGCGCTCTCTCTACGAAGCCTTCGCCGGGGGGCAGCGCTCGCCGCTCGCGGAGTTGCCTGTTCAGTACGCGGACTACGCTGTGTGGCAGAGGGGGTGGCTCGAAGGCGGCGAGCTTGACAGGCAACTCTCCTACTGGCGGGAGATGCTCGGGGGAGCGCCCGAGGTCTTGGAGTTGCCGGGCGACCGCCCGCGGCCATCCGTGCCGAGCTATCGCGGTGCGTCGCTCTCATGCCTCCTGCCTGAAGGGTTGTCGGCGGAGTTGCGAGAGTTGGCGAGGCGCGAAGGCGTGACGCTCTACATGCTCCTGCTCGCGGCGTGGCAGACGCTTCTGATGCGCTACACGGGTCAGGATGATGTCGTCGTCGGCACAGACGTTGCCAACCGCAATCAGAGAGAGACCGAAGGGCTGATAGGCTTCTTCGTCAACCAGTTGATCTTGCGCACAGACCTGTCGGGCGACCCGACGTTCCGCGAGCTTTTGGGACGCGTGAGAGAAGTCTGCCTCGGCGCGTACGCGCATCAGGACGTGCCTTTTGAGAAGCTGGTCGAGGAGCTTCACCCGGCGCGCGAGCTTAGCCGCTCGCCTCTCTTTCAGGTGGCGTTCACCTTACAGAACGCGCCGAAGGAGGAGTTGAAGCTGCACGGGCTGCAACTCGACTACCTGCGGCTCGGCAACGAGACGGCCAAGCTCGACATGTCTCTGACGATGAGCGACAGGGGCCGCGAGCTGATAGCGATTCTGGAATACAGCACAGAGCTGTTCGACCATTCGACGGGACAGAGAGTGCTCGACTGCTTCCGAAGCCTTTTGGAGTCGGTCGCGAAAGGGCCGGGCCGGAAGCTCTCCGAGGTTCGTCTGCTGGCGGAGGCGGACGAGCGACAGCTACTCGAAGTGTGGAACGACACACGGCGCGAGTACCCGCGCGACTCCCTCGCGCACGAGTTGTTCGAGCGTCAGGCCGAACTATCTCCCGAGCGTGTCGCTTGCGTTCACGGCGGGCGGCTGCTGACCTACCGCGAGTTGAACGAGAGGGCAAACCGCCTCGCGCGCTCGCTCGTCACGCGCGGCGTCGGGCCTGACGTGCTCGTCTCGCTACTCGGCCGCAGGGGCGCGGACCTTTTAACCGCGATGCTCGCCGTCTTCAAGGCGGGCGGCGCGTACCTCCCGCTCGACCCGCAATACCCCGCCGCGCGCACGGCGCAGGTCTTGCGGCAGAGCCGCAGCCCGTTCGTGCTCGTCGCCGAAGAGTTCGAGTCACAACTGCGTCAGGCGTCCGAAGAGCTTGCGGAAGAGGCGAGGCCCGCCCCGCTCGTAATCGAGCGCCTGCTCGAAGAGCGGGAGTCGTGCGAGAACCTCTCCGCGCGTTCGACGCCGGGCGATCTGGCATACGTCATCTACACGTCGGGCTCGACGGGCCAGCCGAAGGGAGCGATGGTCGAGCACCAAGGGATGCTCAATCACCTCTGCGCGAAGGTCAACGACTTGGAGTTGACTGAAGGCGATGTGGTGGCGCAGACGGCCTCGCAGTGCTTCGACATCTCGGTCTGGCAGTTCCTCTCGCCTCTCATGGTGGGCGGGTGCGTGCGCGTCTACGACGACGAGGTCGCGCATGACCCCTGGGCGCTGCTGAAGCACGCGGACGGCGACAGAGTCACGGTGCTTGAGACCGTGCCGTCGCTGCTGCGGGCCGCGCTCGAAGGCGGCGAAGAGTCGCGGGCGGGCGGGCCGCGTCTGGACTCCCTGCGTTGGATGGTTGTGACGGGCGAGGCGCTGCCGCCGGAGTTGTGTCGCCGCTGGCTCGCGAAGTATCCGCGCGTGACGATGGTGAACGCATACGGGCCGACCGAATGCTCCGACGACGTGACGCACCACTTCATAAGCGAAGCGCCCGCCGAAGAGACGCGCACTCCCATCGGGAAGGCTCTGATGAACACGAGGCTCTACGTGCTGGACTCGCACATGAGCCCGGTGCCCGTCGGCGTCGCGGGAGAGCTATACGTCGGGGGCGACGGAGTAGGGCGCGGATACTTCCGAGACCCTTCGCGCACGGCCGCCGTCTTCATCCCCGATTCGTTCTCCGGCGAGCCCGGCGCGAGGCTCTATCGCACGGGCGACCTCGCGAGATGGCTCGCGGGAGGAGAGTTGGAGTTTTTGGGGCGCATTGACCATCAGGTGAAGGTGCGCGGCTTCCGCATTGAGTTGGGTGAGATTGAGGCCGTGCTCTCTTCACACGAAGCGGTGAGGGATTGCGTCGTGGTGGCCGCCGACGACGGGCACGGGGCCGCGCGCGTGCTCGCATATCTGGTCGTCGCCGAAGACGGCTCCGCACGGACGCAGGACTGGCGCGGCTACGTCAAGGAGCGTCTGCCCGAGTATATGGTGCCTTCGGCCTTCGTCACGTTGGACGCGTTGCCGCTGACACCGAACGGCAAGGTTGACCGAAAGGCTCTGCCCGCGCCCGACCTTACACAGTTGGACGCCGCGGAGCAGTACGTTGCCGCGCGCACGCCCGTGGAGGCGGCGCTGGTCGAGATTTGGGAAGAGGTTCTGAAGGTGGAGCGGCCCGGCATACACCAGAACTTCTTCGACCTCGGCGGCCACTCGCTGCTCGCGATGATGGTCGTCTCAAGGCTCCGAGAAGTCCATCAGTTGGAACTGCCTCTGCGGGCCATCTTCAAAACGCCGACCGTGGCGGAGCTTGCCGGGCAGGTCGTTGACGCGCGGGGCGCGCAGGGCGTGGGCGTAGCGGGCATCGTCAGGCTCGACGCGGAGAACGAAGAGCAACTACTTGAGAATCTCGAACGGCTCTCGGACGAGCAGGTTGAGCTACTCCTGAGCGGGATGTTGGTTGAGGAAGGAAGAGCGTAATGAGCGACACGACAGGCGCACCCACGGATAAACTCACGCAAACGAATGAAGGCGACAAGCGCGCACTGCTGGCGCGGCTGCTGCGGGAGAGGGCACACGGGCCGAAGTCGTTCCCGTCGTCCTACGCGCAGCAGCGCCTGTGGTTCCTGGACCAGATGGAGCCTGAAAGCTCACGCTACAACGTCCCCTCGGCCGTCTCGCTCTCGGGCAAGCTCGACGCTGCGGCGCTCGTCGCCTCGCTGCGCGAGATAGTGCGCCGTCATGAAGTGCTGCGCACGCGCTTCGTCGCTCAGGACGGACGGCCCGTGCAGGTGGTAGAGCCGGGGCTTGAACTCGAAGTGAAGACCGTAGACCTGACGGGACTGGGAGAGGGCGAGCGCGAAGAGCGTGCGAAGGAGTTGGCGCGCGAAGAGGCGCGACGCCCCTTCGATCTATCATGCGCGCCGCTGGTGCGTGCGACGCTCTTGCGCCTCTCCGACGAGGAGCACGTGCTGCTCTTGACGATGCACCACATCGTCTCGGACGGGTGGTCGACGGGCGTGCTCGTGGGCGAGCTTCGCGCGCTCTACGAAGCATACTCAACAGGACAGGGCTCGCCGCTCGCGGGGCTGCCCATACAGTATTCGGACTACGCGCTCTGGCAGCGCGGTTGGCTCGATGGAGGCGAACTCGAACGACAGCTCTCCTACTGGCGCGAGCAACTGTCGGGCGCGCCCGAAGTGCTCGAAGTAGCAGGCGACCGCGTGCGCCCGTCCGTCCCGACTCAGGAGGGCGCGCTTGAGTCTGTGCCGCTGCCTGAGTCGCTCTCCGAGGGGCTGCGAGAGTTGGCGCGTCGAGAGGGCGTGACGATCTATATGCTTCTCTTGGCGGCGTGGCAGACGCTCCTGATGCGCTACACCGGACAGGAGGATATCGTCGTCGGCTCGCCCGTCGCGGGCAGGACTCGTACGGAGACCGAAGGGCTGATAGGCTTCTTCGTCAACACGCTCGTGTTGAGAAGTGACCTCTCCGGAGACCCTACGTTCCGCGAACTGCTCTCGCGCGTGAGAGAAGTCTGCCTCGGGGCATACGCTCATCAGGAGATTCCATTCGAGAAGGTCGTGGAAGAACTCGCGCCCGAGCGCAGCCTTTCGCGCAACCCACTGTTTCAGGTTCTCTTCGCGTTGCAGAACGCGCCGGGCGGGGAGTCGCGCGAACTGTCAGGGCTGCGCATGAGTTCGTCGGCCGTGGACAGTCTGACCTCGGTCTTCGACCTCACCCTGATGATGCGGGAGGGCGCGCGGGGCCTGAGCGCGCTGGTGCAGTACAGCACGGACATCTACGGGCGCGAGTGGGTCTTGAGGATGATGCGCCACTTCCGCTCGCTTCTGGAAGCAGTGGTGGCGAACCCCCTCCGCAGGCTCTCGGAGGTGGAGTTGCTGAGCGAAGAGGAGCGGCGTTGGCTGCTCGTCGAGTGCAACGCGACCGCCGCCGAGTTGCCCGGACTGTGCGTACATGAACTCTTCGAGCACCGCGCGGCATCCGACCCCGAAGCGTCGGCGGTTGTAGACGGCACGGACGAACTGACCTACGGCGAACTCAACGAGAGGGCCAACCGCCTCGCGCACCTGCTGCGTCGGCGGGGCGTCTGCGAAGAGTCGCGCGTCGGCGTCTTGATGGATCGTAGCGCGACGGCCGTCGTCTCTCTGCTCGCCGTCCTCAAGGCTGGCGGCGCGTACGTTCCCTTAGACCCCGAGTATCCGCAAGAGCGCCTCCGCTTCATGCTCGAAGACTCGGACGTGCGCGTGGTGCTCGCGGGCGCGGGCCTCGGCTCGCTCCTCGGTCAGTGTGAAGGCGTAGAGGTGATAGACCTCAATGACGTAGCCGAAGAGCTTGCGCATGAGTCGTGCGAAGACCTCTCGTGCGTCACCACTCCCGACTCGGCCGCATACGTCATCTACACCTCCGGCTCGACGGGCAGACCGAAGGGCGTGCTCGTCGAGCATCGCTCTATAACTCGACTCGTCCTCAACACCGACTACGTCCATCTCTCTCCGGGCGACTGCGTCGCGCAACTCGCCACGGTCAGCTTCGACGCCTCGACCTTCGAGTTGTGGGGAGCGCTCACGAGCGGTGCCCGCCTCGCCGTCATCCCGAAGGAGGTCGCTCTCTCTCCCGAAGGGCTCTCTCGCGAGCTACGCCGTCTGGGCGTGAGCACCATCTTTATGACGACTGCTCTCTTCAACCAGTTGGCAAGGGAGGCGGGGGCGCTCGAAGGCGTGCGGGAGGTGCTCTTCGGGGGAGAGGCCGTAGACCCGCGAGCAGTGCGGAGGGTGGTGCGTGGCGGAGGGCCGGAGAGATTACTGCACGTCTACGGGCCTACGGAGAACACAACGTTTTCGACGTGGGAGTTGGTGCGGGAGGTGGAGGCGGGAGCGAGGACTGTGTCGATAGGGAGACCCATCGCGAACTCTACTGCGTACGTGCTGGATGCGGGGATGAGGCCGGTGGTATTGGGAGCGCCGGGGGAGTTGTACGTCGGAGGCGAGGGGTTGGCTCGTGGTTATGTGGGACGCGCTGCGCTGACGGCTGAGAGGTTCGTGCCGCACCCGTTCTCTGCGGAGCAGGGAGCGAGGCTCTACAAGACGGGGGACGTGGTGCGTCAGTTGTCGGACGGCCGCGTCGAGTTTATAGGTCGCGTAGATAATCAGGTGAAGGTGCGTGGCTACCGCATCGAGTTGGGAGAGATAGAGGCGGCTCTGTCGTCGCACGCGGCGGTGCGGGGCTGCGCAGTGTTGGTGAGGGAGGACGAGCCGGGAGACAAGAGGGTAGTCGCTTACGTCGTCGCCGCTGAGTCTGTCGAGACGCACGCGGAGTCGGGCGCGGTCACAGTGACGGGACTGCGCGAGTACCTGAAGGGCCGACTGCCCGAGTACATGGTGCCTTCGGCCTTCGTCATGTTGGACGAGTTGCCTTTGACGTTGAACGGGAAGGTTGACAGAAAGGCTCTGCCCGCGCCCGACTCTTCGTCCGTCTCATCTGCGGATACCTACGTCGCTCCGCGCGACGCCGTAGAGGAGGCGCTCTGTGAAGTCTGGGCGGAGGTCTTGAGGCTAGAGCGCGTCGGAGTTCGCGACAACTTCTTCGACCTCGGCGGCCATAGCTTGCTCGCGACGCAGGTAGTCTCGCGCGTGCGCCAACTGACGCAGGTGGAGCTTCCCCTGCGTGTCTTCTTCGAGAGCCCGACCGTCGAAGCTCTGGCGCGCTACGTCGCTTCAGCGCGCGGGGCAGACTCAACTCAGCCG
>JBJMGR010000219.1:0-36790 GCA_045807805.1 Pyrinomonadaceae bacterium
CCCGCTGCCGGAATCGGTGAGGGCGGTGAATCTGGCGGGCGAGCCGTTGACGCCGCAACTGGTCGAGGCCGTGGCGGCGGGGAGTCGGGCGCGTGTGACGGACCTCTACGGCCCATCGGAGACGACGACCTATTCGACCTACGCGCGGAGGGAGGCGGGAGGGGCGCAGGTCATAGGGAGGCCGATAGCCAACACGAGGGTCTACGTCCTGGACAGTTCATTACGACCGGTGCCAGTTGGAGTGACGGGCGAGCTATACATTGGCGGGGCTGGGGTGGCGCGCGGCTACGTCAACCGGCCGAGGGTGACGGCGGAGCGGTTCGTGGCGGACCCTTACGGCGCGGCTGGCGCGAGGATGTACCGGACGGGCGACTTGGCGAGGTGGCGGCCGGACGGGAGACTGGAGTTGCTCGGGCGGGTTGACCATCAGGTGAAGGTGCGGGGGTTCCGCGTCGAGTTGGGCGAGATAGAGGCGGCGCTACGCGCTCTGCCGGGGGTGCAGGACGCGGCGGTGGTCGCGCGCGAGGATGGCGAAGGCGCAGGCAAGCAATTGGTGGCGTATGTAGAGAGCAGGCCCGGGGATGCAGTTGTGAGTGCGGGCGAGCTGCGTCGGCAGTTGAAAGAGAGGCTGCCCGAATACATGGTGCCCTCGGCCTTCGTGCTGCTGGAGAAGTTCCCCCTGACGCCGAACGGCAAGCTCGACCGCAAGGCGCTGCCCGCGCCCGAGAGGGTCGATGCGCCGGGCGGGTACGTGGAGCCGCGAACGGCGACCGAGGAGATGCTCGCGGGCATCTGGTGCGAAGTGCTCGGGCTGGAGCGCGTCGGCGCGCACGGAGACTTCTTCGAGCTTGGCGGCCACTCGCTGCTCGGCACGCGCCTGGCCTCGCGCGTCAGGGAGGCTTTCGGCGTCGAGCTGCCCCTGCGCACGCTCTTCGAGTCGCCCGCGCTCGACTCACTCGCGCTGCGGATCGAGGAGATGCTCGGGTCGGGCGTCGGGCTTGAGCTGCCGCCGGTGATGCGCGCCGCGCACGACGGCGTTCGACGGCTCTCGTTCGCGCAGCAACGCCTCTGGTTCATCGACAGGCTTGAGCCGGGCAGCGCCGCGTACAATCTCCCTCTGGCCGCGAGGCTCGAAGGTGCCCTCGACGTTGCCGCGCTGGAGAAGAGCCTCAACAAGGTGGTGCGCCGCCACGAGGTTCTGCGGACGAGTTTCGTCGAGGTAGAAGGCGAGCCCGTGCAGGTCGTCGCGCCCGAGGCGCGCGTCGAGCTGCCCTTGCTCGACCTGAGCACGCTCGCGCCGGACGAGCGGGAGGACGAGGCGCGCCGCCTCGTCGGCGAGGAGGCGGCGCGGCCGTTCGACCTCGCGCGGGGCGTGCTGCGCGCGCTCCTGCTCAGGCTCAGCGCTGAGGAGCACGTGCTGCTCGTGACGATGCACCACGTCGCTGGCGACGGCTGGTCGATGGGCGTGTTCGTGCGGGAACTGACGGCGCTCTACGAAGCCTACTCGGCCGGCGAAGAGTCTCCGCTTCAGGAGCTTCCCATACAGTACGCGGACTACGCGACGTGGCAGCGCGAGTGGCTGCGCGCGGAAGTCCTGCGGCGGCAGCTCTCCTACTGGCGCGAACAGTTGAGCGGCGCGCCCGCAGTGCTGGAGGTCGCGCCCGACCACCCGCGCCCGCACTTGAAGAGTCACCGCGGCGCGTCGCACGCGTTCGAGCTTTCGACCGAGGCGAGCGAGCGCCTGCGGCGTCTGAGCCGCGAGGAGGGCGCGACGCTCTTTATGACTCTGCTCGCGGCCTTCGACGTGCTGCTTGCGGCCTACAGCGGGCAGACCGACATCGTCATCGGCACGCCCATCGCTGGCCGCCGCCTCTCGGAGACCGAGGGGCTGATCGGCTTCTTCGTCAACACGCTGGTGCTGCGCACGCGGCTGGACGGCGACCCGACCGTGTGCGAGCTGCTCGCGCGCGTGCGCGAGGCGGCGCTCGGCGCGTATGCGCACCAGGACGTGCCCTTCGAGATGGTGGTCGAAGAGTTGCAGCCCGCGAGGAGCCTGGGCCACACGCCGCTCTTCCAGGTGATGCTCGTCTTGCAGAACGCCCGGCGCGAGACGCTCGGCGCGGGCGGGCTCAAGCTGACCCCCGAGCCGGCCGCGAGCGAGACGGCCAAGTTCGACCTGACGCTCTCGCTTGAAGACGACGGCGGGGCGCTGCGCGGCGCGTTCAACTACAGCCGAGACCTCTACGAGCCCGAGACCGTCGAAAGGATGGCGCGTCACTTCGCGCGCGTCCTCGAAGAGTTCGCGCGCGAGCCTGGACGCAGGCTCTCGGAGCTGCCCGTGCTCGAAGAGGAGGAGCGGCGGCAACTGCTCTACGGCTGGAACGACACGGCTGCGGAGTTCGAGCGCGGGAAGTGTCTGCACGAGCTTTTTGAAGAGCAGGTCGGGAGGACGCCCTCCGCCCCGGCCGTCGCCTTCGGCGAAGAGCGGCTCACCTACTCGGAGTTGAACGAGCGCACGAACCTGCTGGCTCGTCGGCTGCGCTCGCTCGGGGTCGGGCCGGAGGTTCCCGTCGGTCTCTACTTCGAGCGCGGCTTAGGCATGCTCGTCGCGCTGCTCGGCGTGCTGAAGGCCGGCGGCGCTTACGTGCCGCTCGACACCTCTTCGCCGCCGCAGCGGCTCGCGTTCGTGCTCGACGACGCACGCATCCCCGTCGTACTGACGGAGCACAGTCTCGCCGCCCAATTGCCCCGGCATGCGGCGCGCGTCGTAACGCTCGACGCGGAACGGCCGGACGCCGCCGAGGAGGAGAGGCGAAACCTCGCGTGCGCGGCGATACCGCAGAACCTCGCCTACGTCATCTACACGTCCGGCTCTACGGGCCGCCCGAAGGGCGTGATGGTCACGCACGAGAGCCTCTCGAACTACTTCGACTGGGTCAACACGGGCGAGCCGAGCGAGTCGCTACGCCGCCTGCCCTTCACCGGCAGCCTCAGCTTCGACGCCTCGCTCAAACAGTGTCTCGCGCCGCTCCTGCGCGGCGACGAGGTCAACGTCCTCGCAGACGAGGTCGCGCGCCACCCCGAGCGCCTCGCCGAAGAGCTTGCCGCGCGCGCCTACGCAGGCTTCAACTGCGTCCCGTCGTTGTGGGAGGCGGTGCTGAACGCAGCCGAGTCGAACGGGCGCGCGGCAGACCTCGGCGGACTCAAGAGCCTCGTCGTGGGCGGCGAGCGTTTGAGCGCGGAGTTGGTGGAGAGGACGCTCAAGGCGCTGCCGCACGTGCGGCTCTGGAACTTCTACGGCCCGACGGAGACGACGGCCAACGCCACCTACGCGCGCGTCGAAAGCAGGGACGAGATCAGCATCGGCCGGCCGCTTCAGAACACACAAGCCTACGTCCTCGGCCCCGGCATGAGGCCCGCGCCCGTGGGCATCCCCGGCGAGTTGTACGTCGGCGGCGTCGGTGTCGCGCGCGGCTACCTGCACCGCCCCGCGCTCACCGCAGAGAGGTTCGTGCCCGACCCCTTCTCTATGGAGCCGGGCGCGAGGCTCTATCGCACGGGCGACGTTGTCCGACGACTCTCGGACGGGCGCATAGAGTTCGTCGGCCGCGCCGACGACCAGGTGAAGGTGCGCGGCTTCCGCATCGAACTCGGCGAGGTGGAGGCGGCGCTCTCGGCGCACGAGTCTGTGCGGGGGGCCGTCGCGCGCGTGCTCGAAGACGGGCCGGGCGGCGTGCAGTTGGTGGCCTACGTCCTCGCGGAGGCGGGCGCGGCCTCGAACGCCGCAGAGCTTCGCAATTACCTGCGCGAGAGACTGCCCGAGTACATGCTACCCTCGGCCATCCTCCTGCTCGACGAGTTCCCTCTGACACCGGGCGGGAAGATAGACCGGCACGCGCTGCCGAAGCCGATGGCGCAGGTCGAAGGTTATCGCGCGCCGCGCACGCCCGAAGAGGAGGTGCTTTGCGAAATCTTCGCCGAGGTTCTGACGGCGGAGCGCGTCGGCATTGACGACGACTTCTTCGAGTTGGGCGGCCACTCCTTGATGGCGACGAGGCTCGTGAGCCGCATCCGCGCGACCCTCGGCATTGAACTCCCCATCCGCGCCCTCTTCGAGGCACCCACCGTCGAGCGGCTCGCCGCGCGGCTGCCGGAGTCGGGCCGGCACCGCCCGCCGCTCGACCCGCAGCCGCGCCCCGCCCGCCTGCCCCTCTCCTACGCGCAACGGCGGTTGTGGTTCATCGACCGCCTTCAAGGCTCAAGCACCGAGTACAATCTGCCCGAGGCGCTGCGCCTGCTCGGCCCCCTCGACGACGACGCCCTCGGGCGGGCGATCCAGACCATCGTCGCGCGCCACGAGAGCCTGCGGACGCGCTTCGAGGAGTCGGGCGGCGAGCCCGTGCAAATCATCGAGCCGGAGGTGCGGATTGAGCTGCCGGTCGAGGACTTGAGCGCGCTCACTGAAGAGGAGCGCTCTCGGCGTGTGCGCGAGGCGCTGCGCCGCGAGGCCGCCGAGCCTTTCGACCTCGCGCGCGGCCCCGTCGTGCGCGTGCGGCTGCTGAAGTTGGGCGAGGAGGAGCACGTCCTACTGCGCACCCTCCATCACATCGCGTCGGACGGCTGGTCGCAAGGGGTCTTCAACCGCGAGTTGATGCTGCTCTACGAGGCGTTTCAGGCCGGACGCGACAACCCGCTGCCGCCGCTGCGGGTGCAGTACGCGGACTTCGCGCTCTGGCAGCGGCGCTGGCTGGAGGGGGACGCGCTCGGGGAGGGCGTGGTCTATTGGAGGGAGCAGTTAGGGGGCGCGCCCGAGCACCTTGACTTGCCGACCGACAGGCCACGCCCGCCCATGCAGACCTTCGCCGCGGAGACGTACAAGCTGTCTCTGCCCGCCGCGCAGTTGGCGGCGTTGAAGCGACTGAGCCGCGAGCATCAGGCGACGCTCTACATGACGTTGCTGTCGGCCTTCGCCGTGCTGCTCTCTCGCCACAGCGGGCAGGAGGATATCGTCGTCGGCTCTCCGATAGCCAACCGGCAGGAGTCGCGATTGGAGGAGTTGATCGGCTTCTTCGTCAACACGCTGGTGATGCGCGTGCGGGTCAAGCCTTCGGCAAGCTTCGCCGAGTTGCTCTCGGAAGTACGGCGCACAGCCTTGGAGGCCTACCAGCATCAGGACGTGCCGTTCGAGCGCCTCGTCGAAGAACTCTCGCCCGAGCGGAGTCTGAACCAGACGCCGCTCTTCCAAGTAATGTTCGCCTTGCAGAACGCGCCCGAGGTCGCCCACCAACTAGCGGGACTCACCGTCGAGCGTCTAGCGTCGGATGTGCCGACTGTACACTTCGACATGGAGGTGCACGCGGTGGAGCGCGGCGGGGCGCTGGAGGTCTACTGGGTCTACAATCGCGACCTCTTCGACCAGTGGCGCGTCGAACAGTTGGCCGACCATTACGGCCGTCTGCTCGAAGCGTTGATTGCGGACGCGGATCAGGCAGTCGGGCGTGTGCGACTGTTGGGCGATGAGGAGCGACATCGGCTGCTGTGTGGGGGCGAGCCCGAAGCGGAGGAGACGCTTCACACGACGCTGCCCGAGTGGTTCGAGCAACAGGCGGCGCGTGACTCGCAGGCCATCGCCGTCACGTTCGACGCGGGAAAGTTGACCTACGGCGAACTCAACGAGCGCGCGAACCGTCTGGCACACAACCTGATCGAGCGGAGCATTGGGCCGGAGGACTTGGTCGCGCTCGCCCTGCCGCGCTCGGCCGAGATGGTGGTAGGCGTGTTGGCGGTGTTGAAGAGTGGGGCCGCTTACCTGCCCCTCGACCCGGAGTATCCGGCGGAACGACTCAAGCTGATGTTGGAGGACGCGGCCCCCGCGTGCGTGCTCACCAATGCGGAGATGGCGCCGCGTCTGCCAGCCGGCGCGCCGCTCGTGCTGCTCGACGGCGCGGAGACGGTCGCGGCGCTGCGCGATAGCCCGCAGGGCAATCCGCGACTGGGCGACGAGGCCGCGAGGCTTATGCCGCACAACGCCGCGTACGTCATCTACACGTCGGGCTCGACGGGCAGGCCCAAAGGCGTCGTGGTCACACACCAGAACGTCGTGCGCCTGATGAAGACCACCGAGCGCCGGTTCGACTTCGGGCCTGACGACGTGTGGACGCTTTTCCACTCCTACGCCTTCGACTTCTCTGTGTGGGAGATGTGGGGCGCACTGCTCTACGGCGGGCGGCTGGTGGTCGTGCCTTATATCGTGAGCCGCGCGCCCGCGGACTTCCTGCGGCTGCTGGCCGAGCAGCGTGTGACGGTACTGAACCAGACGCCGACGGCTTTCTATCAGTTGATGCAGGCCGACCGTGAAGGGCACGCGGACGGCGAGGCGCTCAGCCTACGTTATGTGATCTTCGGCGGGGAAGCACTCGACCTGAGCCGGCTGAAGGAATGGTACGAGCGCCACGACGAGGCGCGCCCGTGGCTCGTCAACATGTACGGGATCACGGAGACGACTGTCCACGTCACCCACGCGCGGCTGGACGCGCGTGCGGCGGTCGAGGCGAACACGAGCAGCCTCATCGGCGAGGGGCTCGGCGACCTGCGCGTCTACGTGCTCGGCGGCGACCTCGAACCCGTGCCCTTGGGCGTGACGGGCGAGATGTACGTGGGAGGCGCGGGCGTCGCACGCGGCTACCTGAAGCGGGCCGGACTGACAGCCGAGCGGTTCGTGGCTGACCCATATGGCGCGGCGGGCGCGCGCATGTACCGCACGGGCGACCTCGCGCAGCGCAGGCCCGACGGGAGCTTGGAGTTCCTCGGGCGCGGCGACCAGCAGGTGAAGATACGCGGGTTCAGAATCGAGGTCGGCGAGATCGAGGCGGCGCTGCGCGGGCAGGAAGGGGTAGGGCAGACGGTCGTCATCGCGCGCGGCGACGAGGGGCACGACAAGCGCCTCGTCGGGTACGTGGTGGGCGAGGGGCTCGACGCGGGTGCGCTGCGCGAGCGCCTCCGCGAGAGGCTGCCGGACTACATGGTGCCGGCGGCAATCGTCGTGCTCGATGCGTTGCCGCTGACGAGCAACGGGAAGCTGGATCGCAAGGCGCTGCCGCGCCCGGAAATCGGCGCGGACGATGGCGCGTACGTCGAGCCGCGGAACCGTACCGAGCGGCAGCTCTGTGCGATCTGGGGCGAGGTGCTCGGAGTGGAACGGGTCGGGGTGCGCGACAACTTCTTTGAACTGGGCGGCGACTCGATCCTCAGCATACGCATCATGGCCGAGGCCGAGAAGGCCGGGCTGGAGTTCTCGCTCCAACAGTTCTTCAGGCAGCAGACGGTCGAAGGGCTGGCGCATGTGCTGACCGTCAACGAGGTCGGCGGGGGCGCGGGCGGCGGGCGCGGCGAGCCCTTCAGCCTCATCACGGAGGAGGATCGTGCCAAGGTTCCGGCGGGCGTCGTGGACGCCTACCCGACCAGCCGGCTGCAAGAGGGCATGCTGTTCCACAGCGCGTTCGACTCCTCTTCACCGCTCTACCACTACGTCTCCAGCTATCACCTGCGCGGGCGTCTGGACGAGGCACTGTGGCGCGGGGTGCTGGAGGAGACGGTGAGGCGGCACGAGGTTCTGCGTACCTCCTTCGACCTGAGCAACTACAGTCGGCCGCTCCAACTGGTGCATGGGGAGGCGGCGATAGAGCTGGAGATTGAGGACATCAGTCACCTGCCCGCGCCGGAGCAGGAGCGGCGTATCGAACGCTGGATAGAGGTGCAGAAGGGGTACGGCTTCGACGTGACCCGGCCCGGCCTGATCCGTTTCCACCTGCACCGGCGCTCGGAGGACAGCTTCCAATTCTCCAAGACCGAACACCACGCGATTCTCGACGGTTGGAGCGAGGCTCTGCTGCTCACCGAGATGTTCGGTCGATACTTCTCGCGCCTTGAGGGGAAGAACTGGCGGGGTGGCGAACTCGCGAGCCGCTTCCGCAACTACATCGAGCTCGAACAGGAGGTCTTGGCGTCAGAGGAGGCGCGGAACTACTGGAAAGAATATCTGGCCGACGCGAGCGCCGCGCGGATGCCTTGGGCGCAGGCCGAGAGGGGTGAGGTGCGCGGCGCCGCGTTGCGGGTCGAAGTCGAGGAAGAGTTGTCGGAGAGACTGAAAGCGGTGGCGCAGCAGGAGGGAGTCTCGATCAAGAGTGTGCTGCTTGCGGCCCACCTGCGCGTGATGAGTCTGCTCGCGGGGCAGAGCGATGTCGTCACCGGCTTGGTCGTGAACGGGCGCGTCGAAGCGCAGGACGGCGACCGCGTCCTCGGGCTATTCCTGAACACGCTGCCGCTGCGCTCGAAATTGAGTGCCGGCCGATGGGCGGATTTAATTCGAGAGACGGCCGCCGCCGAACTCGCTATCCTGCCGCACAGACGTTTCCCTTTGCAGGAACTGAAGCAGTCGGCGGGCAGGGCGGAGATCTTCGAGGTGGCCTTTAACTTCACACACTTCCATGTCGTCCGCAAACTGGAAGAGATTAGCGGCTTTGAAATCTTGAGCGCCACCCGCTACGGGCAGACCAATTTCCCTTTGATGGTTGACTTCAAGTTGGACACTTCCCTCTCGCGTGTTCAGTTGTATCTCAGCTATAACGCGGCAATGATCGGCGACGAGCTGATCCGTAGAATCGCGAACTATTACCGTAACGCGCTGAAGGCCATCGCAGACGATCCGCAGGGACGCTACGAAAGTGCAAGTTTGCTGCCGGAACAGGAGCGCCGGCAATTACTGGAAGAGTGGAATGCAACTGAGCAATCTTTCACGGCGTCCACCTTGCCGGAGATGTTCGAGGCGCAGGCGGAGGAGACGCCCGAGGCCACAGCGCTCATTTTTGAAGGCCACACCCTGAGTTACCGGGAACTGAACCAGCGGGCCAACCGCGTGGCCCACTACCTGATTAGTCAAGGGGTGGGGTCGGAAGATGTGGTTGGGCTGGCCGTACCGCGCTCGCTGGAGATGGTGGTCGGCCTGTTAGGCATCCTCAAGGCGGGTGCCGCTTATTTGCCCTTGGATCCGGAATATCCGGCCGAACGGCTCGCCTTCATGATGGAGAATAGCCGGGTCTCATTCCTGTTGAGCGCGGGCCACCCTCCGGAAGGTGTCGCTCACCCTGGGGTCGCCATCCTCCTTCTAGATCAGGACTGGGGCGTGATCGCCCGCGAGCCGGGAGACAATCCGCCGCGCCGCCCCCGCCCGGAGAATCTGGCCTACGTTATCTACACCTCCGGCTCGACGGGCAGGCCGAAGGGCGTGATGATTACGCACCGCGGCGTCGTCAACTACCTGAGCTGGTGCCGGCGCGCTTACCGCGTGGCGGAAGGGCGCGGTGCGCCGGTTCATTCCTCGCTCGGCTTTGACCTGACGGTGACGAGCCTGTTCGCCCCGCTTGTCTCGGGGCGCGGCGTCGTGCTTGTGCCGGACGGCGAGGGCGCCGAGAGCCTGCGGGGCGTGCTCGACGCGGGCGGCGGTTTCAGCCTCATCAAGATCACCCCGGCGCACCTCTCGCTGCTGGCCGAACTCTTGCCGCCGTCGGAGGCCGCGCGGCAGACGCGGGCGCTCGTGATCGGCGGCGAGGCGTTGCACGGCGAGGCGCTGAGCTTCTGGCGCGCGAACGCGCCCGAGATGCGCGTCGTCAACGAGTACGGCCCGACCGAGACGGTTGTCGGTTGCTGCGTCTACGAAGTGCTGGCCGACGCAGCGCCGTCGAGCGGCGCGGTGCCCATCGGCCGCCCCATCGCGAACACACAGCTCTATCTGCTCGACGCGAACCTGCGCCCCGTCCCCGAAGGCGTCTGGGGCGAACTCTACATCGGCGGCGTCGGGCTGGCGCGCGGCTACACGAACCAGCCCGCTTTGACGGCCGAGCGGTTCATGCCGAACCCGTTCGGCGCGCGCCACGGGGAGCGCCTCTACCGCACCGGCGACGTGGCGCGCTACCTGCCCGACGGCAACATCGAATATCTTGGGCGTGCCGACCAACAGGTGAAGGTGCGGGGCTTCCGCATCGAGCTGGGCGAGATCGAGGCCGCGTTGCGAAGCCAGCCGAGCGTGCAGGACGCAGTGGTGATGGTGGACGGGGAGGGCGAGGCGAAGCGGCTGCTCGGGTTTGTGATTGCCGAGCCGGACGAGAGCGTCGAGGTGAACGCGCTGCGCCAGCGGTTGAGACAAACGCTTCCGGAGTACATGGTGCCTGCCGTTATACAGGTTCTGCTGGCGTGGCCTCTGACACCGAACGGCAAGCTTGACCGCAAGGCACTGCCCGCGCCCGACTTCGCCTCGGCCTCCGCCTACCGCGCCCCGCGCACGCCGCGCGAGGAAGCATTGTGCGCCCTCTTCGCCGAGGTGCTTGGCCTGGAGCGCGTCGGAATAGACGACAACTTCTTCTCCTCGGGCGGCCACTCGCTGATGGCGACGAGACTCGTCAGCCGCATCCGTTCCACGCTCGGCGTCGAACTCGCCATCCGCACCCTCTTCGAGGCACCCACCGTCGCCGACTTAAGCGAATGGATTGACAAGCCGACTCGCACCGATCCTTTCGAAATCATCCTTCCCATAAGAAGCTCAGGGGATGGCTCGCCTCTCTTTTGCATACACGCAGCCGCCGGCCTCAGCTCAGCCTACAGCGCCTTCATTCCGTATATTGACGCGAAGCATCCGATATACGGCGTGCAGGCGCGCGGGCTCAGTCAGGCGGCGGAGTTGCCGGGTTCGGTCGCCGAGATGGCGTGCGAGTACCTGAAGCACATACGTGCGATCCAACCTCGCGGCCCATATCATCTACTCGGCTGGTCTTTCGGCGGCCTGGTCGCGCAGGCCCTCGCATCGCTCGCACAGCAGGAGGGCGAAGAGGTGCGCCTTCTCGCACTCCTCGACGCGCTCCCCGCAAGCCCAGACGCGCGGCCCGACGATCCCGAAGACGAGGAGCTGCGGGCGGCTTTTGCCGCCGACCCGGAACTGTGGGAGATGTTCGACGACGCGCGCCGCGACCGCATCGTCGAGATCACCAAGAACAACATGAGGCTCCGGCGTGAGTTCGAGCCGGCCCCGTACTCGGGCGACGCGCTGCTCTTCGTCGCCGCACGTAACCACGACGAAGGCATGCTGGCCGACGCTTGGCGGCCGTACATCGGCGGAAGCATTCGGACTGTCTCGATCGACTGCGGACACAACGACATGCTGCGGCGCGGCCCCGCCGCAGAGATTGCAAGTGTGCTCGGCGAAGAACTCGGGAGGCGGCCTGAAGGAGGGGCGCCGGCCTACGCGGAGGACACCCCAGGCGTCACGGTCGCCCGCCGTCCGTCCGTCGCGCCGAGACGCGCCGACGCGGGCGACTGAAGCTCACGCTAAAGCTCGAACGCACCTGCGTGCGTGGCGGTCGAGAGGGCCCGGCGCGTGCGTAGGGCATACGCGATGAGTCCATGAGGGACGGAGGTGAAGGACGTGAGACAACTCTTCGGCGAGATGCGCTACGGGCTGCGGATGCTGCTGAAGTCACCCATATGGGCTACCGTCATGTGCGCCACCCTCGCGCTCGGGGTCGGGTTAACCACAGCCATCTTCAGCCTCACCTACAGCATCCTGCTGCACGCGCTGCCCTACCCCGAGCCGGAGCGCCTGGTGACACTCTGGATGACCAGCTCAGGCGCGGCGAAGGCTAACGTGGGGCGCTTCAACGTGGGCGCGGCGGACTGGACTGACTGGCGCGCGCAGTCGAAGGTCTTGGAAGACATCGCGCTGACGAGGATCATGCCGAACTTCAACCTCACGGGCGACGGCGCGCCAGAGCGCGTGCGGGGCGGGCGCGTGACTTGGAACCTGCCGCAGGTGCTCGGCATTCAGCCGATGCTCGGCCGCATGTTCACCGAGGAGGAGATGCGCTCGAACGCGCGCGTGGCGCTCGTGAGCTACGGGTTCTGGGAGCGGCGTTTCGCGCGCGACCCCGGCACGCTCGGCCGCACCATCCAGCTCAACGGCGAGACGTTCCAGATCATCGGCGTCATGCCGCCCGAGTTTCGTTACCCGACCAAGGAGTCCGAAGTCTGGACGCCGCTCTTCGTCCCGCCCGCCGAGTTGGGCGCGCGGTGGGGCTTCAACTACAGGGCGGTCGCGCGGCTGAAGCCGGGCGTCTCGGTCGAGCAGGCACAGGGCGAGCTGTCCAGGATCATGCGCGGCCTCGCGCAGCAATACCCGACGACCAACGCCGACCTCGGGGTCTTCGTCGAGCCGCTGCTCGACAGCACGGTCGGGCAGTTCCGGACGACGCTCTACGCGCTTCTTGCCGCCGTCAGTTCGCTGCTCCTGATCGGATGCATCAACCTCGGCGGCCTGCTGGTCGTGCGTGCCAGCGCGCGCTCGCGCGAGTTCGTCGTCCGCGCGGCGCTCGGCGCGAGTGCCGAGCGGCTGCGGAGGCAGACGCTCGCCGAGGTGATGCCTATCAGCATCTTGGGCGCAATCGGCGGGGTGCTGCTCGCGTGGTGGCTACTCAAGGTGCTGGTGCGCTGGCTCCCGCCGCAGCTACCGGGCGTCGAATCCGTGGGGCTGCACGGGCCTGTGCTCGCGGTCGCCTTGGCGGTCAGTGTGCTCGTCACCCTGATCGCGGGCATGCTGCCGGCACGCCTCGCCTCGCGCGTGCAGCTCGCGGCGGCGCTCCAGCACGAGTCGCGGTCGGTCGTGGGCGGGGGCAAGCTCCGCAACGCCTTCGTCGTCGCGCAGATCGCCGTGTCGCTGGTGCTCGTCTTCGCGAGCGGGCTGCTCGTGCGCAGCTTCGTCGCGGTGATGAGCGTGAACCCCGGCTTCTCGCCGCAGGGCGTGCTGACGATGCAACTGGCGGTGACGCGCGCAAAGTACCCATCCGACCAGCAGGTGTCGGACTACTACCGTCGTCTGGTCGGCAAGGTGAAGACGGTGCCGGGCGTCGTGGAAGCCGGCATGATCAACCTTCTGCCGCTCAGCGAGGGCCGGCTCTCCGGCCCAGTCTATTTCGAGGGCAGGCCCGAGGGCGAGTGGGTCGGGGCCGACAGCCGTTCGGTGATGCCCGGCTACTTCGCGGCCATGGGGATTCCGCAACTGCGCGGGCGCGACATCTCCGAGCACGATAGGGCCGAGACGCCGCGCGTCTGCGTCGTCGATGAACAACTCGTGCGCTCGGTCTTCGGCGGCGCGGACCCGCTCGGCAAGCGCCTGCGGTTCGGCGTCTTCAACGCCAACACGCCGTGGGTCGAGATCGTGGGCGTGGTCGGCCACGTCAGGGGCGAGAGCCTTGAGTCCGACCCGCGCCCGCAGGTCTACTGGCCGCTGACGCAGCAGCCGCAGGATCGTGGTGCGCTCGTGGTGAGGACCGCGGTCCGGCCCGAGTCGCTGGCCTCCGCCGTCGTCGAACAGATTCACGCGGAAGACTCGGAGCAGCCGGTCTACGACATCCGCTCGATGGGCGAGTGGATCGACATGAGCTTCCAGTCGCGCAACCTGCTGACCGGGCTCGTGACGCTGTTCGGCGGCTCGTCGCTGCTGCTGGCGTGCCTTGGTCTGTACGGCGTCGTCTCCTACGGGGCGGGACTGCGCTCGCGCGAGTTCGCGATCCGCTCGGCGCTCGGCGCTCGGCCAGGCAACATCAGCCGGCTGGTGCTCTCGCACGCGCTGCGGCTGTGGGTACTCGGCTCTCTGATAGGGTTGCTGATGGCGTGGCCGGTGGGGCGCGCATTCCAGACCCTGCTCTACGGCGTGGGGAGCGCCGACGCGATGTCGCTGGCTGCGGCGCCTTCGCTCCTGCTCTTGACTTCCCTGCTCGCCGGGCTCGGCCCGGCGCTCCGGGCCGGGCGCATCGACCCGGCCGTCACCCTACGCGGCGACTGAAATCATCGCCTGAAATCATCAAGCCCGCGCGCTGGCCGCGACACGCTTCGCCTCCGCGGCCGGCGCGCGACGAAAAGGAGAGGTAACTTTGATGGCCGACGAGAACGTCAACACCGGTGACCCGCTGATTGAATACATCCAGATGCACGCGCCGCACCTCGCCTCCGAGGTCACAGAGGAGACACCGCTGCTCGAAGAGGGATTGTTAGACTCGCTCGGCCTGATGACTCTGATCGCATTCCTTGAGCGCCGCTACAAGCTCGTGGTGCCCGAGGAGCAGATCACGCCGAACAACTTCAGGAACCTGGCCGCTATCCGGGCGCTCATCGGCAGGCTGAGCGTTAGGCAGTAACAAGGCATGACAGCCGAAACCCGCCCCCGGCACAAGTATGTTGTCGTGCTCGGCTCGTGCAGCAGCGCGGACGCGATACGAACCAAGAACCTCGAAGACATCCGCGGTGCGCGCCTGCGGCTGCTCTGGTATCAGGGCCGCACTTCGCTCCTCAGCATGACCTCGGGCGCGCTCGGCCCCGACGAGTTCGCCTACACGGCCGAGCGCGAGAATGTCTCGAAGAACGACTGGGGGCTGACGATGGTCGGCGACGAGTTGGGGAAGCGGCAGCAGGCCCGGCTCGCCAACGTGATAGGCATGAGCGATGGCCTCATCTTCGACACGGTCTCGGGGTTCGGCTTCCCCTACTTCGTCGGGCCGGGCGAGCGTTTCTTCCTCCGCTCGGAAGAGTGGCGGCGCTACGTGACGCTACTCGCCAACTTCGAGCAGCGTCGCCTGTGGGACTTCCCCCTGGAGCGCTCCGAGCGGGCGCTCAGAGAGGTGCTTGAGCCGCTCTACCAAAAGCAGCCGAACCTGCGCACGATCTTCCACATGCCGCGGCCGTGCTTCAACGACGGGATACGGTTCGACGACGAGGAACTCGCCGCGAACATCGACTTCTATTACAGGTACGGCGAGCGACTCTTTGAAAAGGCGTCGCGACTCTTCCCGCGGGTCAGCGCCATCGGCTGCGGCGGCGAGCGCGCCGACCCACTCCACTACATGGGGCCGTACCCCTTCCACTACGACGAGAGTTACATGAACGCGCTCCGGAAGGAGATCGAGCGGCTGCTGGAGTAACACCGCAATGATGGATTTCTTCGACGCGGCGGACGAAGTGGTCGCCGAAAGCGCGGGCTACGCGCGGGCACTAGAGGACAAGTCCGACTGGGGGAGTTACGCCGGGGCCAACGTTCTCGGGAAGACGATGCCGGCCGCGCTCGGCGGCGAGGGCTCGCCCTTCGCGGCGCTCGTCGCGACGCTTGAAGGGCTCGCGTACGGCGGGGGCGACGCCGCCGTGCTCTTCGCCATGTCGGCGCAGGTGTTGAGCGTGCAGCACCCCGTCCTCGTTTTCGGAACCGAGGAGCAGAAGCAGACGCTTCTGCCGCGGTTGATTCGCGGCGAGCTGCGCGCGGCCCACGCGGCGACGGAGCCGGAGGCGGGCTCCGACATCTTCGCCCTCCGGACGAAGGCCCTCCCCTGCCGGGGCGGCTATCGGCTGACGGGCACGAAGCGTTTCATCACCAGTGCGCCGGTCGCCGACATCGCCCTCGTGCTCGCCTCGACCGCGCCCGAGCACAAGACTTGGGGTCTGAGCGCCTTTCTCGTAGACCTCGACGCGGACGGCGTGACGCGCGGCGGCAACGTGCGGAAGATGGGTCTGGAGTCGGCGCAGTTCGGCGAGATACGGTTCGAGGACTGCTTCGTCCCGACGGAGAGACGGCTCGGCGAGGAGGGCGTCGGGGCCGCCATCTTTTCGGCCTCGCTCGACCTCGAACGCGCGTTCATCATGGCCCCCGCCGTCGGGCTGATGCGCCGCGAGCTTGAGCAGTCGGTCGCCTACGTCAACGACAGGAAGCAGCGCGGGCGCGCGGCCGGCAGCTTCCAGTCCGTCTCCAACCGCGTCGCCGACATGGCCCTCCGCTTCGAGCTTGGCCGGCTGCTCATCTATTACGCCGCAGCCTTGCGGGACGCCGGGCGCTCGACGAAGTATCACTCGCCGCTCGTCAAGCTCGCTCTGAGCGAGTACTACTTCGCGTCGAGTCTGGACGCCGTCCGCAACAAAGGGGCTGCGGGCTACCTTCACGACGACCCGTCGGGCGTCAACGTCCGCGACGCCATCGGGAGCCTATTCTACTCGGGCACGTCGGACGTGTTGCGAAACCTGATTGCGAGCTACGCGGGTGTGAATGATGTCTGAATCGCCGGCAAGCGCCCTTCGTCAGACGGCCAGAAACTTCGGCGGCAGGCCAGCGGTGGTCGGGCCGAGCGGAACGGTCTCGTACGCCGAACTCGACTCCCGGTCGGACGAGATTGCGGTGGCCCTACGCAGGGCCGGGGCCGGGTCGGGGGACAGGGTCGGCATCTTCAGGAGGAAGGATGTCGAGACGGTGGCGTGCATCTACGGCGCGCTCAAGGCGGGCTGCGCCTACGTGCCCATCGACACGAAGATGGGGCCGAACAGGCTCGCGGCGGTGCTGAATGACGCCGGCTTGGCGGCGCTGATTGTCGAGCCCACGCTCGCGCAGAGGCTCCGGGCGCTCCTGACGAGCGGCCTGAGTCCGTGGCTCGCCGATGCCTCCGCGCACGGCGAGGTGCTGTCGTTCCGCGACGCCGCAGGAAGTTCTCCGGCGGGCGGCGGCGCGGCGTCGGACGACGGCTCGCTGGCCTACATCCTCTACACGTCGGGCTCGACCGGAGTCCCGAAGGGGGTTCAGCAGACGCACGCGAGCGCCCTCGCCTTCGCGTCGTGGGCGGCAGAGGAGTTCGCCGTGTCGAGCGACGACCGGCTCAGTTGCCACGCGCCCCTTCATTTCGACCTCACGACCTTCGACCTCTTCGTCTCGGCCTTAACGGGCGCGTGCGTCGTGCTCATCCCGGATGACCTGGCGATCTTCCCGACGCAGGTGGCCTCGCTCATCGAGGCCGAGCGGATTACGGTCTGGTACTCGGTGCCGTTCGCGCTGATACAGCTCTTACAGCACGGCAGACTCGGGGAGAGGCGTCTGTCGCTACGCGAAGTCATCTTCGCGGGCGAGCGTTTCCCGCCGGCACAGTTGCGCGAACTCGCCTCGGCCTTGCCGGGGGTGGGTCTGACGAACCTCTTCGGGCCGACGGAGACGAACGTCTGCACCTACCACCGCCTGACGCCCGAAGACGTGGCGTCCGACGAGTTCTGTCCTATCGGTCTGCCCTGCCCTTACGATACGGTCGTGGTCGTGGACGAAGACGGCAACGAGGTAGCGCCCGGCGGAGTCGGGGAGTTGCTGGTCGCGGGCGCGTCCGTGATGGAGGGCTATCTGGGCCAGCCGGAGTTAAACGAGAGGGTCTTCATCACGCGGACAACGGACGGCGGCAGGGCCGAGCGGTTCTTCCGCACGGGCGACCTCGTCACGGCGCCGGAGGCCGGGCCGATGCGCTTCCACGGGCGCGGCGACAGGCAGGTGAAGGTGCGCGGCTTCCGCATCGAGTTGGACGAGATCGAAGCGGCCCTCGCGAACTGCCCCGGCGTCGTTGCCGCCGCCGCGTGGGTCGAGCAGGGCGGGAACGGTTTCGCGGAAGTGAGGGCGGCCGTCTCGGTAGACCCGGCCTCGACCGCGCCGACCGGCGAAGAACTGTTACTGCAAATCAGGCGGCACCTCAACCAGGCTGCGGTTCCCGCGCGGGCGACCGTCCTGAAAGAGTTGCCGCGAACTGTCAACGGCAAGATAGACTACGCCGCGCTGGCAAAGTTAGTCGGCTAGACGCGCGCCTGCGGCTTCACACAATGAGGAGCGGTGATGACGAACCCATTTGAGGATGAGGATGGCGAGTTCATGGTGCTTGTGAACGCGGAGCAGCAGTACTCTTTGTGGCCGACGTTCCGCGATGTCCCGGCCGGCTGGACGGCCGTCGGCCCGCGCGGCAGCCGCAAAGAGTGTCTCAATTACATCGAAGAGAACTGGACGGACATGCGGCCCAAGAGCCTCGCGGATCAGATGAGCGAGGACGCCGCCGGGCGCGGCGCGTAGTCGCGCGGACGGCCCGCTGGCGGCCTACGCTTCCTGAACGCTGGCGCGCGCCTCCGTTGGCTCTTCGGTCTCACGCCCGCGCCTTACCTTCGCGTGGAGCACGTGAACCGTGTACGGTATGCCCTCCGGCCCCTCAAGCTGCCGGAGAGCGAGCCGCACCTCCTCTTCGCACCGCGCACGCTCCGACTGCGGGATGTAGTCGAGCTGCCCTCCAATCCTCACCCACCAACGCCAATGACCTTCGAGAGTGTCGTGGTAGGTCTTGTATAACTCCCGTACCCGGACGCGCCTGTCAGGGAGCGTCCGGCTGAATAAGTTCGTCGCATCCTCAGCCGTCAACTGCTTTCTCAAACGGGCCGATGCGAACAGGTTTGCCGCGCCCATGTATTTGAGAAAGATCGGGGTCGTCCTGTTGATGAACTCACGCCCGTTCCAACGCCCGACAAAAAATATGTCCGCCGAAGCCTCCCGCCGCAAGACCCTACCGACTTCGCGCGCCCCCGCCTCCGCGTCCGCGACCCAATGGAACGCCATGATGCTGTAGAGATAATCCACCGACTCCGACTCAAGAGGGAGCGACTCGAAGCGGCCGTCGCGGAACTCGACGTTGGGGTATCGCTCCGTCAGAGTGCGCCCCATCCTGCGCATGTGCTCCGCCGGCTCGACGCCGACAAGTCGCGTCGTGGGCGGGCAGTGCTTCGCCAGATACTCCAGCGTCGTTCCGGGGCCACACCCGACATCCACCACCAGATGGTGTGACGGCCGAACGTCCAACTCGGCCCAGAGGCTCTCCGACAGACTCCCCCAGCAGGACGCGAAATTGTCCTCCCCCGCGTACTCGCCCGCGCGGCGCGAGTACGACTCAATTATCGAATCACCGTCGCTGCCCATCTCAACTCCCTGCTGGTCTCCTTAAAGGGACAGATAAGGCTGCCGCTAGAAACTCCGGAGGAGGGCCAATGTATCACAACGCAAGAGCGGGTCTGATTCAGAGTTATAACGCACACGGGCGCTGACGTAAACATTCGCCGCGGCAATGATGTTATGAAGCAGGTACCTCCGGCTCGGGGCACACGTCGTTGCGTGGCTCAATAGGCGTCTCAGGGCCGGCGCGACACGCTTGACGGCATTGATAAGCGTCTGGAAGGCGCGTGGGTCAGCGACGCCTTTGCGTAGATCAACCCACGTGCGCGTACCCAGGAAGGGCGGAAGCGAACTGGTGTCAAAAGGCTCAGGCAGGGGGGCTTCCTGAAAGCACAACCTCAGACGCGCGCGGGCGCGCGATGTGCGCAGTCTTTCTCGGCCCGCACCTTCACAGCAGGGCAGGCGAAGTTCGTCACGGGCCTGTTCGGCGCGGCCGCTTATAGATTGCCCATGCGGGCGGGGACGCCTCAGCGCGTTCCCCACTCCCACACGCCGTAGCCGACACTCTTGTCTATGGGGTGGCCCGCCTGCTTGAGGGTCAGGACGAGTTGGCCGCGGTGGTGGGACTCGTGGGATATAATGTAGCCAAAGAAGGCGGTCGGGTGGGGCTTGAAGTTCTTTATCCTGCCGTTCTCTCCGAGCTTCTCTTCGAGCAGGGCCGCGATGGCCGCGCCGGACGCCTTGAGCGACTTGGTGAGGAGCTTCTTGTCTACCCCTTCGTCCTTCTCTATCTTCTTGAGGTCGCCGAGCAGCTCGGGGGCAGCCTCCTTCAACCACATCAGGCGGACGTTGTGTATGTGCGCGAACTGCTCGGCGACCGTGCGCCCCTTCGAGGCCGAGACGCTGTCAAGGGCCTTGGGACTGACGGCGTCGAGCAGGTAGAGGTTGACGCGGTTATGTATGTTCCAGGTTTCGACCATCTCTTTAATCATTCGGGCGCTCCTTCCTGCGGGAGGCCGCCGTCGGCCGGGCGTCAGCGGCTTTTGAGTGGGATGACGAAACGCCGAGCTTTTCGAGCAGGCCCTTCGGGTTCTTTATCTTCGCGAGCCACTTCTGTGCGCGCTCGCCGAGGTCGAAGACCGCCGTCCCCCCGCCGAAAGTCAGGCTCAGCCTGCCGCCCGCCGCGCTCACGCCCTTGAGGTCTTTCAGCGGGACGTTGAGCCGGAAGCCGCCGCGGAAGTGGATGGCGTCAGACTCAAGCATCGCCTTGCCGCTTGAGACTTCACCGTTGAACTCGACCCTGCACTCTACCTGTTGGCCCATGTGGGACTCCGAGACTGTTTACGCCGCGCCCGCGAAGGCGAACGAGATCGAGAGCCGCCCCCTTTCGGCGGAGGCGAGACACGCGGGGCGAGCGCGCATGCCGCTCGGCAACTCATTCGACCCAACGCCCGACAGCATTCTTCTCATGTCGGTTCCACTGATGTAAATTGTCGCTGACGCTCATTGATGTGGGTGTTATGGGCCGACTATGATTCATCTTAAAGTTTTCATCTCCTCGCCCGGTGATGTTGCCGACGAGCGCAACCTTGCGCGGTGCCTTCTCTCCGACGAGTTGCCGCGCATACCGGCGTTCCGCGGACGCGTTACGTTTGACCCCGTCACTTGGGACGATCCCGCCGCGCGTGTTCCGATGCTGGTAGGCGAACAGCCGCAGGAGTCTGTCAACAGGATACTTCCAAAGCCGTCGGAGTGCGATTTCGTCGTGGTCATCTTGTGGTCGAGGATAGGGACGCCGCTGCCTGAGGCCGTGCGCAAGTCGGGCGGCGACCGATACGCTTCCGGCACTGAGTGGGAGTACGAAGACGCGATTAACTCGCCGAAGCGTCCCCCCGTTCTCGTCTACAGGCGTACTGAGAAGCAGAGGGTCGATCTGGACGACCCCGAGCTTGACTCCAAGCGCGAGCAGCTAAAAGAGGTCGAGCTTTTCTTCGCACGTTTTAAGAACTTGGACGGCTCTTTGTCGGGAGGATTTAACACCTACGCGACGCCGAGCGAGTTTAAGGAACTGCTGCGCCAGCACCTCGAACAACTTGTCTGGAAGCGTGTCGAATCCGAGGGCGCGACGGTTGGCAAGACGCCCGCCCGTCCGACATGGGACGCCTCCCCCTTCCCAGGCTTGCGCGCGTTCACGAGCGCCGACGCCCCGATCTTTTTCGGTCGCGGGCTAGAGACGGACGCGCTCATCAGAAAGCTCGCCGAAGAAAGGTTCGTGGCGGTCATCGGCGCGAGCGGGTCTGGAAAGTCCTCGCTGGTGGGGGCTGGCTTAATCCCAAGACTCGCTGGCGGCGCTCTGCCAAGCAGTGCGGGCTGGCTGCTTCCATCATACGACCCCGCAGCAAAGCAATGGCAGGGACTGCGGTTCACGCCCGGTGACATAGACGGCAACCCTTTCCGCGCAATGGCGGCCAAGCTTGCTCCTCTTGTCCAGAAACGTGTCCACGAAATCGTCGCGCGCGTCGAGGAGGATTACGACGCTGTCGGTGATTTAATCTCGGTGGCCGCGCCGCGAGACGCCGTGCACCCGAGTGCGCTGATGTTTATTGATCAGTTAGAAGAGCTGTTCACGCTGTGTGACCACGCGCACATTAAACCTTTCGCGGAGTTCCTTGAGAGCTGTAGCCAAAGGGATGATTTACACGTAGTAGTCACGCTGAGGGCGGACTTCTATCAGTACTGCATTGAGGTTCCTCCGCTCGCAAGACTCCTCGCGAAAGGCAGCTTTCCGCTGCCCCCTCCGACAGATACTCTGCTCGATGTCATAATCGGCCCAGCACAGAGGGCCGCCTTGGAATTTGAAGAAGGGCTAGCCGGGGCTATACTACGGGACAGCGTAGGCGGCCCCGGCGCGCTCGCGCTCCTCGCATACACACTGAACGAACTCTACCGCAGCTCGCAAGACAAACGCCTCATAACGCGCGCGTCATACAAGGCTCTGGGAGGTGTGCAAGGCGCTATCGGGCGGCGCGCGGAGGCGGCGTATCGCGAGCTAGGCAGCCTCGATCCGAATGCGTTCAGCCGCGTCTTCGGAGAGTTGGTCTCTGTGGACGAGACAGGAATGGCAACGCGGAGACGCGCTGCTTTGCATGGTTTCGCTGGCGACGCGCAGGCGAACCAACTCATCGAAGCGTTCGTAAACGACCGCCTCCTGACCATCAGCGAGGAACGGCAACCGACTGTCGAAGTCGCGCACGAAGCCCTCTTCCAGCATTGGCAGCGGCTGGCTCAATGGATACGACAGGAGCAGGAAGACCTAATACTTCTGAGACAGGTGCGACAGGCCGCCGCGCTATGGGAGGGGAAAGGACGGCCCGCCACGTACCTCTGGTCGGGCGAGCGTTTGAAGGAAGCGAGGGCGATGATCGGGCGGAAGAGTCCGATTCTAAATGAAGGCGAGCGAGAGTTCGTGCGCTCCGAAGTCGAGCGCCTTATGGAGATTATCAGCGACCCGAAAACTAGCCACTTTCAGCGTGCGGAGATAGGCGACCGCCTCGCGATGATCTCGGATACGCGCCTTGGCGTCGGGGTCACGCCGGAAGGGCTTCCAGACCTTGCGTGGTGCGAAGTCTCTGACGATGCAGGCCGTTTCATGATCGCTAGATATCCGGTCACATACCGGCAGTTCCGCTGCTTCCTCGACGCCGAATCGGAGACTAACCGGGGAGAACAGTTTCGCCGGATTGATAATTGCCCCGCGGAGAACGTCTCGTTCGATGACGCCGTGAGGTTCTGCCGGTGGCTGTCAGACCACTTGGGTCAGGCGATTCGTCTGCCAACCGAGAGCGAGTGGGAGCGCGCCGCGCGGGGGCCTCATCCGGATTACTATTACCCTTGGGGACACGACTGGAATCAGGAGTACGCGAACACATCTGACAGCCGCCTGTCGAGAACCACAGCCGTAGGGATGTACCCGTTCGGCCGCGCGGCGTGTGGCGCTTATGACATGAGCGGCAACGTCTGGGAGTGGACTGGGACTGAAGGACTCCAAAGCGATGACCACATAATCAAGGGCGGGTCTTGGCTGACAGGGGCGGAGTTGGCGTCTGTCTCTTCGAGACGCCCGCAGCGCGACACAAAGAGAGGCAACAACGTGGGGTTCCGGCCCGTCTTATTCCTCGAAGGTAAACGGAAGAGGAAAAAATGAACCTGAGAGATTTACGCGACGAAGATTACGCGCGCGCCAACTGGTCGAGACTACGGCCCTTCTTCTGCCGACTCTCGCCGGAGTTTCTGTGGAGCGAGGTGCGAAGGCAAATCGTCGAAGAGCTGAACGAGGAGATTCAGGCCAACGCCTCGCAGACGTGGGAATACGCGACCTACTTCACCTACCCCACGGACGAACAAATGGAGTCCATCCATGAGGGGGGACTCTTCTTCTCGGAGATACGCGAGATCGTCGGATACCGCAGCGCCGAAGCGCTCTCCCTTCTGGCCGGGCTGATACGGCTCGAACCCGACGGCGAAGTGCGAGTCCTGCTCGAAGAGTCGTTCGCGAACCTCTGGCAGAAGTTCAGCGAGTACGGCTACGGCCACGGCTACGACACGCCGACCACGCGGGCAGACCTCGTGATGATGCTGTCGAGCAACAACGTCTTCGGGCTGGTGAACGACCGCTCGTGGATAGAAGGGATGCGCGGGTACTTCATGACTGAGAAGCACCCCTGGTCTCAGAAGCCCCTGCGCGAATCCAACGGCGACGTGCTGCGCGCGCTCAACTAGTCCGAGCCCGACGCCCAAGCCGACGATCGCGAGGTAGTCCTCACGGGACTCTTCGACTTCGACAAGAGCAAAGGCGATCTTGAGTCGCGCCGCGAGGCCCTGCTCTGGGAGCAGGGGCCGCCCGAAGAGTTCAAGTCGGCGGAGCCACGCTCCTTCTTCTACGTGATGCCGTACCACCTCGTGAAGTTCACCGGCGGGCAGGGCATGTTCAAAGAGGCGGCCGAGTCCGAAGACCCTTTCACGAAGACCGCCGCCCACTTCTTGAAGGTCTTGTGCCTGCGCACTACCATCACGGAGCGCGTCGGCATAGGCCGCGCATTCACATTGAAGGATGCGGCGGACGCCTGCGACGGCGATGCGTACGCCGCCGCCATGACGCTCGGGCAGATGATTAAAGTCGGGCTCGTAGATTTCGACACCAGGCCGTGCCCGACCGGCGAGGTGAAGTTAAGCCCGGCCCGCCGCCGCTCGTAGACGCCGTGGCCTCCGAACTCGACGTTGCGCTGCGCTCGGCCGCGCCCGACGGCGGACTGTGGACGGCCCCGAAGGTCGCCCGCTGGATCGAGGAGCGCACCGGCCGCTCGATCCACGAGACGACCGCCTGGCGTGCGATGCGCCGTCTCGGCTTCACGCTCCAGGTGCCGCGCCCGCGCCACGTCCGCTCAGCCTCCGAGCGCGAGCAGGCGCGGTTTAAAAAAAGCTGAAGGCCACGGCCTTGGCGCTACGGCGCTGGCACCCGGCGGACACGGTCGAGGTCTGGTGTGAGGACGAAGCCCGACTGGGTCTCAAGCCGATCCTGCGCCGCGTCTGGGCGCCGAAGGGTGAGCGCCCGCGCTCGCTCCACCACCCGCGCTACGAATGGCTGTGGGTCTTCGCGGCGGCGCACCCGCTGACGGGGCGCGCCTTCTGGATGGCGCTGCCGCATCTGTCGGCCGAGATGATGCAGCTCTTCCTCGACGAGTTCGCGGGCGCGCACGCCACCGCGGGCAAGCGCGTGGTGCTGGTCGTCGACGGGGCATCGGCGCACCGGGCGAAGAGTCTGCGGGTGCCGGAGCGCATTACGCTCGTTAGCTTGCCCGCTTACACGCCGGAGCTGAACCCGGCCGAGCGGCTGTGGCCGCTGGTCAAAGAGGGCGTGGCGAACCGCGCGCACGAGAGCTTGGCCTCGCTGGAGGAGTCGGTCTGCGGGCGATGTCAAAGAATCACGGCCGCGCAGGTCTCGGCGCTGACGAACTATCACTGGTGGCCGGCCGCATGAGCTACCTTAGTCTGTTCTGCAAGTCGGTATTACCACCGGAATTGACAACGAAATACCAGCCGCGAGTTTGGTTTGCGGCAGTCATTTGTAGTTGTAAAGCTGAATCCGTCGCGAGATGTCGTCGCGTTATGACTTCGACAAGCGGGCGGTTATCTGGCGCGTCCGTCGCACCTTTAGCCTTGAATGCACGTAGATTAATTTCCTCGGCTTCATCTCGAAAGAAGGCTGCGAGAAACTCTGATAGAGTCGTCACGGCCTTCCCTCGCTTTCAACCGGGCTACCCCCGCCGCGCTCTATCCATTCCTTAATGGCCTCCGCGTCAAAGCGATACTGACGCTCGCCGAGGCGGATTACCGGAATTGCATTTTTCCGCACGAGTTCGTAAATGCGCTGACGGTTAACTCTCAGCATCGCCGCCACTTCATCGGCAACTAAAATTTGTCTTTCCATTCCAACGTTCTCCAATAAAAAAATGCTGTCAGAACCACTCTGACAGCACCGGATTAGACCTCACTGCGACAAGCAATGTGAATGGATATAGACGGTTATTTTGTCCAAGTTTAAGCGGGGATAACTTGGACGTTTTATCTCCTCAATGTCGTGTAAAATTGTGCTTTGAGTAGGACATTTTTCAGAAAAATGTCCTACTCACGCTTCAGGGATTTCGCTTTGCTAATCAGCTTCTTAATGTATTCGACACTATACCCGTAATTTTCCTCTAAATGACTGTGGGCTAGTTCGTATGGCGGATAAAAATCTATGTCGGCCAGACAACGGTAATAAAGGTTTGGGAAAATACGAGAACTTAACATCTCCCATTCTTTCACCCATTCATCGTTTGTTCTATTATGTCCACCTGCGAAGAAGGCTTTACGGCTTTGACTATAGAAGTCCTTTGCTGCTTCGTACCCTGCCCGAAGTTGCTCATATTCCTCATCTAAGTGGGCGCGCTTTTCGGGTGTCAGCCGTTCTCTTTTATCCCCTAAAAAGCCTTTCCTCAAGGATATAAATTTCCTATCAATGCTTTGGAGTTCATTAGAAAAGGCTTCGCTCGGCGAGATCGTGAAGTCTTTCGTCAAGCCTACAGCTTCCCGGTGTTCCTCTAAAGCAGGCTCGATAACGTTCTTGATGTGCGACTGAACTGCATCACCTAAAGCCTGACTCAGAATGTGAAAGGTGACAACTGGTATGTGTGCTACATAACGCCTGAGTATCATTCGTGCATGGTTGCGTAATATTTCGGGGCGATCCTCACCGGTAAATTCAAGGTTGCGTGCGACATCGGGTTGAAACAAAACATTGTCCACTTCATCAACGATTAGTTTCGCCGCTATTGCTAGCGAGACATCAGCGTTGATCCTTCCAAAGCCGCCCCCGACTTGCATCTTGAGAATGACATCCTGATCGTTCTCTTGAGAGAAGACATGCCAGCGAAGGTTAAGCGACTCCCCCTTGTACTCAGATATATCCTTGATACCTGCTTCGGCAATCGCCTCTTTAAGGACTGAGCGCGCGAGTTCCCACCTCTTATTGTCTACCTGCTGGCTTTCAACACCGTGTCCTTCACTGTTTTCCGAACGCTCGTCTTGCATAGCCTTCGCTGCCCCTGCCGTTTACTTAGCTACTGCCAAAAAGAGTCCAACGGGTAACCACGCCCACAACAACGTATCACACTACAGCAAACTTAAAACAACTTGTGGGATTAGGCGGCAACTAATACAATTTGCTTGCCCTTATGACATCGCCAGGACTTCCTAGACTCATGAAACCCACGAACATGGATGTTCTTGAAAGTATCCTCTTCGACCGCATTCCTAAGCCGCGTAAGTTTGAAGACAGGCTGTGGTCTGCCGCGGACAATCTGCGTGCGAATGCGCGCCTGAAGTCCAGCGAGTACGCCGCGCCTCTGCTCGGTCTGTTTTTCCTACGGTACGCGTCGAACCGTTTCAACGCGATCAAGCCACTGGCGGAGCAGAAGTTCGAGGCGGGTAAAGACAGCCGCAACAGCGAAACCATCGAAGAGATTTACAAGCGCCTTTGCGGGTTCTATCTGCCCGAAGAGACGCGTTATGAAACGCTGCTCAATCTGACGGACGGCGACAATATCCAGCAGGCGGTCATTGAAGCGATGACGGCCTTCGAGAAGGAGAACGAATCTCTCGAAGTGTCCCTGCCAAAAAACGAATACCTGAAAATCCCTCACAAGACCCTGCGCGACATTCTCAACATCCTGTCGGAGATCAATGTCGTCGAGGGTGACGTGTTCGGGAAAATCTACGAATACTTCTTGGGCAAGTTCGCCCTGAGCGAGGGGCAGAAGGGCGGCGAGTTCTACACGCCGACTTCGGTCGTGAAGCTCATCGTTGAGGTCATCGAGCCCTTCAAGGCCGACGCGAGAGTCTTCGACCCCGCGTGCGGCACGGGCGGAATGTTCGTGCAGTCTGCGAAGTTCGTAGAGCAGCACGTAGGGATGCAGCGGCTCTCAATCTACGGGCAGGAGAAGGTTGACGAGACGGCGAACCTCGGCACTCTCAACCTCTTTATCAACGGCCTGAAGGGAGACATACGCAAGCTCAACTCTTCGCTCGAAGCGGCTGCCTACACGGACGACTACGCGGACACCCTCGGCAAGTTCGATTTCGTCATGGCTAACCCGCCCTTCAACGTTGACACCGTTAAGGTCGAGGACATCGGCAGCCACCCGCTCTTTGCGACCTACGGCCTACCGCTGAGCACGGCGAAGTCCGGCAAGAAGAGCGACGCCTTCTCCAACGCCAACTATCTGTGGATTTCCCTGTTCGCAACGGCACTGAATGAGACGGGGCGCGCAGGCTTCGTTATGGCGAACTCGGCGAGCGACGCGCGGAGCGGCGAGTTGGAGGTTAGGAAGAAGCTCGTAGAGGCGGGCATGGTGGACGTGATGATTACCCTCGCGTCCAACTTTTTCTACACCGTCACACTGCCCGTGACGCTTTGGTTTTTCGACAGGGCGAAGACGAACGCTGAACACCCGCGCCACGATAAGACGCTCTTTATTGACGCGCGCCGTATTTACAATCAAATAACAAAAGCGCGCCGCGAGTTCACGCTGGCGCAGCTTTTGAACGTAGCATCTATCGTCTGGCTCTATCGCGGCGAGACGGAAAAATTCCAAGAGCTGCGCGAGCTTTACGGGCAGGCGCACGACCGCTGGCGCGACGGTGAGGTGACGAACGACGACACACAGAAGACTTACAAAGGCGTCGCGGCGCACCGCGAGCAGTTGGCCGCGGCGTTCCGCGCGCTGGCGTCGAACCTCGTAGAGTGGCGCGCGGGCGTCGAGGCCCAACTGACCAACGAGGCCAGAGCCGCGCTGAGTGAAGACACAGAGGGGACAGGCAAACTCGAATCGTTGAAGGCGGTTTCGGTCGTTGAGTTGCCGGACAAGGCGGCGATAAACGAACTCTTCAAGCGCGCGGAGGAGGCCGTGACGTTCGCCGACAAGGTTCTGCGCCCGCCGAAGGACAAGACGTTCACGAAGGCCGACATACGCGGCGCGCTCAAGCGTCTGGCGGATGAGCGGGAGGACGCGCTGTTCGTGTTGGAGCGCGTCGGCTATTTCGAGGAGCAGTCGGCGTGGCTCGACACGAACTTCCCCGAGGGCGTGTGGCGCGACGTGGAGGGCCTGTGCAAGGTTGCCAGCCGCGCGGAGATTGCCGAGCAAGGTTTCTCGCTCAATCCGGGGCGTTACGTCGGCGTGAGCGCGGAAGACGACGGGATGACCGCCGAAGAGTTCCGCGCCTTCATGGAGACGAACTCCAATACGCTTGCACGCCTCCACATCGAAGCTGACGAACTGCAACGCCTCATCGCCGAAGATTTACAAGCGTTATTTGCGGAAGCGCAAGCGGAGGCAGTTTGATGGACTGGAAGACAATAGAACTTGGCGAAGTTGTCAACTTTGCCCCGAAAGTAAATTTAAAGAAGGGGCACACGTACTCGTTTGTCGCGATGGAAGATATCAACTCCATGGATAGATTTATATATCCGTCGAGATCTACTGAATTTGATGGGAGTGGCGGAGCAAAGTTTTCAAACGGCAATATTTTATTTGCTCGAATCACACCGTGCTTGGAAAACAGGAAGATCGCACAGGTCAAGATTACGAGTGGCGAATATGGCGTCGGCTCAACCGAATTTTTTGTTTTTGATGCCAAAGAAGGGATAACCAACCTCGACTATCTTTATTATTTGCTTAAGACTTATCTGGTTGTTGAAAATGCAATCAATAGTATGGTTGGCGCAAGCGGAAGACAGCGCGCAGATTGGGGTTACGTAAAGAAGCTTAAAATTAACCTTCCGCCCCTTCCGATTCAGCGCCGCATCGCGGAAGTCTTAGGGCGTTACGATACTCTGATTGAAAATTACAAGCGGCAAGTCAACATCTTAGAAACGTCGGCGCAGATGCTCTATCGCGAATGGTTCGTGCGCGGACGCTGCCCCTATGCAACTTATGAAGAAGGTTCGGAGCTGCCCGTCGGTTGGAGGCAGGTAAAAATCGGTGAGGTTTGCGTGATAGGGCGGGGGTCTTCGCCACGCCCTATAGATGACAATATTTACTTTGAAGACGGAACCATCCCTTGGATAAAAATTGCCGACGCGACGGCATCAGGGAAGTTTTTGTATGAGACCAAAGAACACGTTAACAAGTATGGCGCTTCTTTTAGCCGCTTCCTTAATGAGGGAAGCTTAATCATTGCCACAAGTGGGACTCTCGGTTTTTGCATTATGTTAGGGGTAAAGGGGTGTGTTCATGACGGTTGGCTATATATTCCGGAATATAGAGAAGGCGTTACCCCAAATTTCATGTATTTCGTCATTAACGCGCTTACCGAATACTTCAATAATCTTTCTTATGGTGCTGCAATTCAAAATATCAATACAGATATTTTGAGAGAGACGCCGATGACTTTACCTACTCAAGATGTTCTAAACAAATTTATCGAAATAGTTACTGTGATCGATAAAAAGATTGACTGTCTTTCCAAGCAACTAATTGAACTCAGACAGATGCGGGACAAATTGCTTCCGCGCTTGATGAGCGGGCAGATTCCTTTGACGGCAACCGAGTAACCCTCATGGCGAATTACATCTCGGAAAACGACATCGAGCGGGCCTGCGTCGAAGTCTTGATGCAGGAACTCGCCTACGACGAACATCTCAACCTCTGGCAACTACCCGACGACGGCAACGCCGCCTTCGGTCGCGCGGACGCTCACGAGGTCGTCCGCATCGCGCAACTCCGCGTGAGCTTACGCAAACTAAACCCCGAAGCCTCCACCGACGCGATTAACGCCGCCGTCGGCGAACTCACGCAGAGCCGCGTGCTCCTCACGCCCTTCGAGGCCAACCGCGCCGTCACAAACCTCATGCGCGAAGGCTTAGACGTTCCGGCCGTCAACGCGCAGGGCGTGACTGTCAACGTGCGCGTCCGCTACATAGACTTTGACGAGCCCTCGAACAACCACTTCGCCGTCGTCCAGCAGTTGACCATCCGCGGCAAGGCCACGCGCCGCCCCGACCTTCTCGTCTACGTCAACGGCCTGCCGCTCGTCTTCGTCGAACTCAAGAACGCCGTAGAGTCCACGCGCCAAGCCTACGACAAGAACCTCGTTGACTACCGCCGCGACATCCCGCAGCTCTTCCACTACAACCTCGTCGCCGTCCTCTCGAACACGCTCGAAACGAAGGTCGGGAGCATGACGGCCGACTGGGAGCAGTTCTTCAACTGGGAGAAGATCGAAGACGAGAAGGAGACGCCCGTCGCCGCCAACGAAGTTGACCTCCTGCGCGTGATGCGCGCGCTCTTCCGCAAAGAGACGCTGATTGACCTGCTGGAAAACTTCGTCCTCTTCTACGCCGAGCGCGCGAAGATTGTCGCCAAGAACCATCAGTTCCTCGGAGTCAACAACGCCTTCGGCGAATTTCTCGCGCGCGACGAACGAGGCGGCAAGCTCGGCGTCTTCTGGCACACGCAGGGCAGCGGTAAAAGCTTCTCGATGGCCTTCCTCGCGCAGAAAATCCGCCGCAAGGTTCCCGGCAACTTCAAATTCGTCTTCGTCACCGACCGCGAAGACTTGGAAGACCAGCTTTACAAGACCTTCGTGCGCTCGAAACTCATGTCCGACAAAGACAGAGTCATTGCTAAAAACTCCAACGACCTGACAGATAAGATTCAAGACTCGTCGAAGTACGTGTTTACCCTGATACAGAAATTCAGGTCGAAGGGCAAAGGCACGGAATATAAGGCTAAGACTGACCGTGACGACATCGTCGTCGTCGTTGATGAGGCACACCGCAGCCAGTACAAAGACCTCGGCGAGAACATGCGGAAGGCAATGCCGAAGGCGAACTACATCGCCTTCACGGGCACTCCCTTGCTCGACGCGGTCGAGACCACGAAAGAGTGGTTCGGCGATTACGTCAGCCGCTACGACTTCGCCGACAGCGTCGCGGACGGCTCGACAGTCCCGATCTTCTACCAGAACCGCGTGCCGAAGGTTCAGCTTCAAAACGACACGCTCAACGACGAGTACGCGGAAATACTCGAAGACGAAAACCTAAGCGACGAGCAGCAGCAGCGTCTCACGCAGGAGTTCGCCAACGTCACCACTATCATCACAGATACCGACCGGCTCGAATCCATCGCCGAGAATATCGTCGAGCACTTCCCGGAGCGCGGCTACCTCGGAAAAGGAATGGTCATCTCGATTGACAAGACGACCGCGCTCAAAATGCACGACAAGGTAAAACGCCTCTGGGATTTGAAGATCAGCGGCCTGCGCGGGCAAATCAACGCCCTCCCCACCGGGACGCCCGAGCGCCTCGCGCTCGAACGCAGGCGCAAGTGGATGCGCGAAACGGAAATGGCGGTTGTCGTCAGTTACGAGAGCGAGGAGGAATCGAAGTTCGACAAGTTGAACCTAAACATACGCCCGCACCGCGACTTGATTAATAAGACTTGGGGCGACGAGCACGAGACAATCGAAGACCGCTTCCGCAACCCGAAAGACAAATTCCGCCTCGTCTTCCTCTGCTCCAAGTGGCTCACGGGCTTTGACGCGCCGACTGTCTCGACGCTCTACCTCGACAAGCCGATGCAGAACCACACGCTGATGCAGACCATCGCCCGCGCTAACCGCGTCGCCCCCGCCCTTGACGACGCAGGTAACGTCGCGGACGACGACACGATACAGCGGCACGAAAAGAAGAGCGGTCTAGTTGTTGACTACATCGGCGTCTTCAAGCGACTAGAAAAGGCCCTCTCCAAATACGCCAAGCCACGCGGCGACAAGACGGCCTACGCCGCCGAAGACTTCGACGACCTGTTGGGCTATCTCGACACCGCGATAGACGAGGGCGTCAAGTTCATGAACAGCCACAGCCTGCCGATACAGGAGATTGTCGAGAGTGCCGAGACTTTCAAGAACCTGTCGCAGTTCAACGCCTTTGCCGACGCGCTCTCGAAGACGGAAGAGCTGAAGAAGGAGTTCTCCGTCTACCAGAACGCGATCACTTCCTTCTACGAAGCCTGCAAACCCGACATCCTGACCGAAGAACTCCTTAGCGAGAGCGTTTACCGTGGCAAGTACAAGCGCACCAAAGAAGCATTTGAATATCTGCGAAAAATCATAGCCCGCAAACGAGACGAAGAGGGCAATCTGGCTGAGGCCAGAGACAAGGCCGACGTTCTGATTGATGAGTCAATCGTCTCGGCCGGTTACACCATAGACTCCCTCAAAGAGATTGACCTAAGCCAGATTGATTTCGACAAGCTACAGAGGAGATTTAAAGAGTCTCCCTACAAGAATCTTTCGATCACAGACATGGTTGATTTCCTGAAGGAGCGCACGCGCCAACTCCTCGAACGCAACGTGACGCGTGTTGACCTGGCAGAAAAACTGCAAGAAATCATCAATAACTACAATACGGTTAGCAGCGACGTTGAAGCCTTCTTTAAGGCGCTGAGGGAGTACGCCGAACGCCTCCGCGACGAAGAGAAGCGCGCCGCGGCCGAAGGCTTATCGGAAGAGGAGTTGGAGATTTTTGACCTACTCTTCGAGGAGCATTTGAGCGAAGCCGACACGAAGAAGGTTAAGGAAGCGGCCCAAGCATTACTGCAAAAGCTCAAAGACAACGAAACGAGGCGAACCATCCTAACAACGGATTGGCATAAACACCCTCAGTTGCAACTTAACGTCGAAAAGATGATAGGGGACGTGCTGAACATCAAACTCCCCACGTCATACGATAAATCGACCTTCCAACAAAAACGGAAGGCCGTTTACTCCCACGTTTATAACGTGGCGTCGCGTGGAAAAGCATACTGGGTATGATGGACATTGCTTAATTAACCTTAGCTTGGCTACCCGGACAATCTGATGACAATCTGACGGCTGCGCGTTTTTTTCACTGAAACGGGATGCTTTTCCGCGTCGCGTATAACGTTATCCGTTACTTCTTTCATACAATGAAGAGAGGCGAAAAGTACGTCCATTCTTTTGGCTCTTTGATGATGCTCCGAAGCCGCTTCTCTGGCGGCGTCCGCTTCGGCAAGAGCTTCTGATGCCTTATCTGCAACATTTAGGTGAGCGTCTGATGTTTGAGGCCGAGTAACTTTGCAGCACGCACGATGCTTCCCCCTGCCTCTTCTAAAGCCTGTTCGATAAGACGAGCCTCTAACTCTTGCACCGCCCCGTAAAAGCTGAAATGCTTGTCATGCAGCCGCATCCGGAAAGTTAGATAGTGACTACTAGAATCCTGCAAATCGTCATTGATACAAACATCCTTGTCGCAGCGTTTCGCTCACGGCGCGGCGCGTCCAATCTGCTGCTCAGTAAACTCGATGACGCGCGCTGGCGCGTGAACGTTTCTACGCCGCTCCTGCTTGAGTACGAGGATGTTTTGAAGCGCCCCGAAATGAGCGCGTTCGTTTCGCCCGCCGACGTTGACACGTTCCTTGACGGGCTGTGCTCAATCGCCGCCTACCACGAAATTTTCTACCTCTGGCGGCTGCTGGCGAAAGACCCGAATGACGCCTTTCTGCTCGAACTCGCCGTACGCGCGGGCGCGGACTTTCTCATCACATACAACTCGCAGGACTTTCCCGCCGCCGCGAGTTTCGAGATACAATTAGCGACACCGAAAGAGTTTTTAGAATTTCTCGGAGACTTACCATGACCAGCATCGAAACCAAAATCCCTGATGCCCTCTACCGCCAAGCGCAGGCCATCGCCCAACGCGAAGATATCTCGCTCGACGAGTTAATCGCCATCGCACTCGCCAGCCAAGTCTCCGTCTGGCAAGCAAGACAAACCTTCACGGAAAGAGCCGCGAAGGGTGACTGGGAGAAAGCGCGCCGGATTCTGGCTAACGCCCCCGACGACGAGCCGGAAGAACACGACAAACTATAATCGCAGACATGGACACCCTGCCTGCGTCGCATCAAGTGCGAGCGGCATCTTTAATACAAACCGCTGACTGAACATGGCGCTCTATGAAGTCACTTCCGACACCCTCACTCGCATCGCGCGAACCTCATAAGAGTCACTATAGAGTCACAACCCATCTAAACTAGACCAAAGTCAGATTACTCGGCTGATATGGAATTGCGTGAAATGCCAATAAAAACATACTCTTTCATTCTTAATGAATCTCAATTAAACGGACTTTTTAGGCTGCAAAACCTTTATTCGTCGGTTCGATTCCGACCGCCGCCTTTTCATTTTCGATAAGTTACGGGCGGCCAATCGGCTGCCCGTAACTGTTTGAGCTGCCAATGGTCTGCTAAACCTAATGAACAAAGACGGCGGTGGGTTCTTGCGAGTCACTGCTGTTCGCGGGGCTGCACATCAGCAGCAGGCGTTTCAGTGACTGCGCGCGAGTTGTTGTGCGTTGCGATTCATGCGGGGCCACGACATAGGAACGCTCCTATTTCGTATCCGGGTGTGTGGACTCGTCCGCGCGTGGCCGCGCGCGACGCCTGCCGCGAAGCAGTAGCAGTGCGGCACACACACAGAGGCAGAGAACGACGGCGACGGCCCAACGGCGGCCGACTAAGCCTATCGTCAGCGCCAGAAGGAAGATCATCGTCCCCGGCGGGGCGAAGGCGAGAAAGCCTGCGAGCAGTAGGGCGGCGATTCGCTTTGGACTCTTCATTGTTGCTGCCCGGCGGCCGTGCGAAGCGCCGACGGGGGCGGCCATCCTAGCATAAGGTTCGGGCAAGCTTCATCGTGAAAACAGGCGCGGCGAAGGTATTGGGGCGTGCGGCGACGTGTGCGGCACTGGCCGTCGCGTGTGCGCCCGCCTGGCTCATACTCAGGTACGGAGTGGATGTGCCGTATCTTGATCAGTGGGAGATAGCGCCCTTCTTCGAGAAGCTGTCGCGCGGCACTCTGATGCTCTCCGACCTGTTCGCACAGCAGAACGAGTACAGACAACTCTTCCCGCACCTCATCTTCGTCGCGCTCGGAAGGCTGACGGGCTGGAACGTCAAGTACGAGATGTTGGCGAGCCTCCTGCTCGCATGCTTCGTCGCCTACGGCGTACGGCGGCTCGGCGCGCTGACCTTCCCAGACCCGCTGCGTAGGGGCCTGCTCTTCCTTTTGGCGAACCTTCTGATCTTCTCGACTATCCAGTACGACAATTGGCTGTTCGGCGTGCAGGTCGTCTACTTCATGCCTGCCGCATGCGTCGTCGCGGGGCTGCTCGTCGCGTACTCCGAAAGGGTTGGAACACGCGCCGCCGTCACCGCCTGCGCGTGCCTGTCGGCGGTCGCGATGTTCTCATCGGCTAACGGCATAGTGGCGTGGCTTGTGCTCCCACCCGCGCTTCTCGGCGCGCGGGCGGGAGCGGGTGCGGCATGGAAGCGTTGGCTCCCGCTCTGGTGCGCGGGGCTCGCGCTGTGCGTTGCAGTCTACGCTCAAGGCTATCACAGCCCCGCGTCGCACCCGAGCACTTCAGAGGTGTTGTACCACCCTTTCGACGCGGCCGTGTACTTCGTCGCATTCCTCGGCGGCCCGCTCGCCGCCGGGTACTTCCCTCTGGCGGTCGCCCTCGTCGTCGGAGCAGTCGCGCTGTTGTCGTACGCGTTCGCGTGCGCGTACCTCTTCAAGTTCAGGGGCGACCGCGAACTCCTTCGACGGTCGGTGGCGTGGGCGTCGCTCGGCGTCTACTCGCTCGGCACGGGGGCGTTCGTCACGGTCGGCAGGCTCGGCTTCGGCGTCGGGCAGGCAGTGAGTACGAGGTACGCGGCCTTCTCGCTCTACCTGCTGGTGGCGCTAATCTACCTTCTACCGTGCGTTGTCGAGGACGCGACGCGCAGGGGCCACGTTACCGCGGCGCGTCTTGCGTGGCTGAAGCGACTCGGCGCGCTGTCGGCCGTCCTCCTCTTGATCGCACACGTCTTAATCTTCGTGCTCGTCTTACAACACGGCGCGGCCGATTGGCGACGTGCGCGGCTCGGAGCGAAGGCGTGTCTGCTCTTCATCGAAGTCATCCCGGAGGAGCGTTGCCTGGCCGAGCTATACCCGGACTTGCGCGCGCTGCGCGAGAGGGCCGGCTCCCTCGACCGAATGGGCTACCTACGCCCGCCGCTCATCCGGGCAGGGCATGTGCGCGCACTGGCCGCCGACGGCCGTGTCTGCTCTGACGCCTACGGCTCTTTTGAGCGCCTCTCGACGGAAGGCGGGGGTTACGTCGCTGAGGGCCATGCGCGGCTGCCACGCGGCGACGAACCCGCGGATGCCGTTGTGCTCGCCTACGGGACGAGCGAAGACGACCAGACGGTGTTCGCGCTGGCCGGGGTGGGCGCGGACGGATTGCGGAACGACCCGCACTGGCGAAAGGCTTTTCCGGCGGACGCACTCCCGGTCGCGCCTCGCGTCGAAATCACTGCATGGGCC
>JBJMGR010000220.1:0-10974 GCA_045807805.1 Pyrinomonadaceae bacterium
GCGCCGCGCGACTTCGGGCTTCGAGACGAGCAGGCGGTTGAGCACCGCGCAGTTCATCGTCACGATGGTCGAGTCTTCGACGACCTCCGCGAAGGTGTCGTACATGCCCTGACCTATGCACGACATCTCGCCGAAGAAGGAGAAGGGGAGCAGTTGCGCGATGACGAGCTTACGCCCCTCCGCGGACATACGGTAGATCTGTACCGCGCCCGCGCGAAGGAGGAAGAGCGCCTCGCCCGTCTCGCCCGGAGAGTAGATGACCTGACCCTTCGTGAAGGTGCGCGTCGTAGTCACGCGCTCGACTTCGCGCATCTCCTCGGCGTCGAAGCCTTGAAAGAAGTCGGATGCGGAGTCGCTGTTTGGAGTTCTTGCGGACATCCTTTGAACCTCGTATGCCTCTCAGATGCGGAAAAGTGTGCGCGCGTTCCGGTGTGCGCCTAGAGAACCGCGAGCGGTAGCGAGCGGGTATCGAGCTTCAACCGAGGCCCGCGTAATGTGACTTGCGACCCGCTCGCTACCGCTCGCGGTTCTGTTTGGCGTGAGTGTAATCGAAATTACTGACGCGCGCTCGCGGGCCGGGCGATACTGTCAGTCGCGCGCCCAGTCGCGCATGAGTTTGAAACTGACCCGTTTGACGAGGAGAAGAATTCTGATGAGCAAGTACGTTTCCGAAGTGACCGACGCGACGTTCGAGGCGGAGGTGTTGAAGTCCGAGGTGCCCGTGGTTCTGGACTTCTGGGCCGAGTGGTGCCCGCCGTGCCGCGCGCTCGCGCCCACGTTCGAGGAGTTGGCCGGGCGCTACGCCGGACAGGTCAAGTTCGTCAAGCTTAACGTTGACGACAACCAGCAGGTGCCGCAGCGCTTCGGCATCAAGGGCATCCCGACGCTCATCTTCTTCGAGGGCGGGCGCGAGGCCGAGCGCCTCGTGGGCGGGACGAGCAAGGACTCGCTCGCGCGCATCGTAGACCGCTACGTCAAAGTCGCGGCCGCCTAAATTAGGATAGGAAAGCATGAAGGCGGAAGGATGAAGGATGCAGGGGAGGCTGTTGAAGCTTTCCCTTCATCCTTCATCCTTTGATTTGGGGACTTACGTCGGGGCGATTTCGTGTTAATCTTCGCGCCCGTCCGGACATTCCGACGAGAGGTGAGTCCCCCAATGCCAGAGAAGCCAGAGAAGCCAGAGAAGAACGCACGTCCCTTGATGACGCTCGAAGCGTTGCGCTCCGTCCCGCTCTTCGCGTCGCTCTCAGACGAAGACGCCGCCGCCCTTCGCGCGCTGCTCGAACTCGAAGTCAGGCCCGCCGGGAGCGTCCTCTTCCGAAAGGGCGAGGACGGCGACGCGATGTACCTGATAGAGGGCGGGCGCGTGCGTATACACATACGCGACGAGGACGGCGAAGAGGTCACGCTCGCCGAACTCGCAGGCGGCGACTTCTTCGGCGAGATGGCGATACTCGACGGCAAGTCGCGCTCTGCCTCGGCCACGGTCACGGAGGAGGCGCGCCTCGCAGTCCTCTCGCGCGAGCACTTCCACGCGTACGTGAGCCGCAACCCAGACCTCGCGTTGGAGATGCTGAGCGCCATCACGGAGCGCCTGCGCCACACGGACGAGATGCTGCGCCAGCGCGTCACGCGCAACGTCAACGAGATGGAGAGGGAGCGGCAGACCTTCGCCGACCGCCTCGCCGACGGGCTCTCCACCTTCAGCGGTAGCTGGACGTTCATGCTGATCACCGTCGCGTACATCTCCTTCTGGATACTCTACGTCGGCCGCGGCCTGCTGCTCTACTCCTTCACGGACTCGATGGGCCTCCTCGACGCGGTGAACGGCATCATCGCGGCGCTGCTGACGCCCATCATTCTCCTCTCGCAGAACCGGCAGGAGAACAAGGATAGGCTGCGCTCGGACATGGATTTTCAAGTCAACCTCAAGAACGAACTCGCGCTCAACGAAGTCATGCGCCGCCTCGACGTGCTCGAATCCGAGCGTCTGCCCCTCCTCTTCTCGGAACTGCGCGAAGAGATAAGAGGGAAGTGAGCGGTGAGCGGTGAGCGGTAAGCAGTTAAAAGAGAATGCGGCGCGCCCGTGTTAGCTCAACTACTGCTCACTGCCCGCTTTCTTCTTTCCCCCGCGCGACTTACAATGGGCGCGTTCTGCTCAAACACAAACTTTATTCAGCTTGAGGTCGAATGATTCAGGCCGTTCTCTTTGACTTTAACGGCGTCATCGTTGACGACGAGCCGTTGCAGATGAAGGCTTATCAGGAAGTGCTCGGGCGCGAGGGCTTGACCGTCACGGAGGCCGACTACTACGGCTCGCTCGGCATGGACGACGCGGCCTTTCTGCGCGCCGCCTACGCGCGCGGCGAGCGCGAGTTGGAGGACGAGACGCTCGAACGCGTCATCGGGGCGAAGACGGAGGCGCACCGCAAACTCTTAGGCGACGAGCCGCCGCTCTTCCACGGCGTCGTCACGTTCATCAAGGCTCTCTCTCGTCGTCACCCGCTCGGGCTCGTGAGCATGGCGCGGCGGGCTGAGATTGACTACGTGCTCGAACGCGCCTCGCTCGCACAATACTTCTCCGTCATCGTGAGCGCCGAGGACGCGAAGGCGCACAAGCCAGACCCTTCGTGCTACAACAACGCGCTCGCCGCGCTCAACGCGAAGCGCGGCGAGGCGCACATACTCCCTTTGCGCGCCGACGAATGCCTCGTCGTCGAAGATTCGCCGCCCGGCATACTCTCCGCGCGCGCCGCGGGGATGCGTACGCTCGGCGTCACCAACACAGTCCCCGACCAAGCCCTGCGCGAAGCCGGAGCAGACTCCGTCACACACAGCCTCGCCGACTGGACGCCCGACGCGGTTCATCACGTCTTCGACGTATGAAGGATGAAGGATGAAGTTAAAGACTTAAAGCCGCGCGTGAAATCCTTCGCGCTAAGGGTCATTAAGCTGTTCGCGGCTTTGCCCAAGAGTACCGAAGCACAAGGTATAGGGAAGCAGCCTCTACGTTCAGGCGCATCGGTCGGCGCGCACTACTACGAGGCGCAACGCGCGAAGTCAGTCCCCGACTTTATCAGCAAAGTCGAAGGCGGGCTTCAAGAATTGGAAGAGACGGCCTAGTGGCTGGAACTTCTCGCCGAGGCAGAGATTGTACACGCTGATCGCTTAAAACCTCTCAGCGAAGAGGCCGAGGAACTCACGGCAATGCTCGTGACAATCGTCAAGCGCGCGAAGGAGAGAATACGATGAATCGTTCTCTATTCATCCTTCATCCTTCCGCCTTCATCCTTTCTTTATGACTCCTGCTGACAGACTCGCGGCCGTCGAGGCGCGCGGACAGTTCGCGGCGGAGGTGTCGAGGCCCGACGCGGCGTTGAGGCTCGCGCGCGCGGCGCTGCTCGTGGGGAAGGAGGAGGAGCCGCGCGCGTTTGAAGTGGAGCGTTGCCTCGCGCGGCTCGACGTGATGGGCGAGGAGGCGCGCGCGCGCCTCGAAGGGCGCGACCAATACAGCACTCGCGTCGAGGCGCTGAACCGATACCTCTTCGAGGAACAGGGCTTCGCGGGCAACGTCGCGGACTACTACGACCCGCGCAACAGCATGCTCCACCGCGTGCTCGAACGCCGCCTCGGGATTCCCATCACGCTCTCGATTGTCTACATAGAGGTGGGCTTGCGCGCGGGCTTGCGCGTCGAGGCCGTGGGCCTGCCCGGTCACTTCATCGTGCGCGCGTACGAACGGGAAGGCGCGGAGGGCACGCTCGTAGACCCTTTCAACCGGAAGGTGACGGACGAGGAGGAGTGTCGGCAGCGCATAGGCGGAATCTACGACGGCGCGATAAAGCTCGGCCCGGAGCACCTGCGCGCGACGGGCGTGCGCGCGACACTCGCGCGCGTTTTGGGTAACCTCAAGGCAGTCTACATTCAGGCGCAGCTCTTCCGGCGCGCGCTCGCGGCGGTCGAACGCATACTGCTCGTCACGCCCAACGACCTCGAAGAGCGACGCGACCGAGGCATGCTGCTCGCGCAGCTCAACCGCATGAGCGAAGCCGTCGCCGAGACGCAGACCTACCTCAACCTCGCGCCCGACGCCCCCGACGCAGACTCCGTACGCGAACAACTCAAGAAGATGCAGATTCGTCTGGCGATGGAGAATTGAAAGTTACAAGTTACAAGTTACAAGTTCAAAGTTGAAGACACGCCCGCTGCCTTCAACTTGGAGCATGGAACTTTGAACTTGTAACTTGTAACTCCGTCCTTACTCCGGCTTCCCCTTGCAGGTGGGGCCGAAGAGGGCGGGGATTTTGCCGCTGATGATTGGGTAGTCCTGCGCGGTCGCGTTGAGGGGGAGCCATTCGGCGTGCTGTTCCGGGAGCGCCGCGTCGGCGAAGATGGCTTCGACGGGGCACTCTGGGACGCACGCGTCGCAGTCTATGCAGGTCTCGGGGTTGATGTAGAGGCGATCCGGCAGTTCGTGGAAAGCCTCGACGGGGCAGACCGCCGCGCAGTCCGTATACTTGCAGTCAACACAGTCCTCTGTGACCACGTAAGTCATCGCTCGATAGTTTCCTCCGCGTATCTGCGGTCGTCCGGGTTAAGAAGCTCAGGGCACAGATTCTATGACACGCGCCGCCAGAGTCAAGGCGAAGGATGAAGGCGGAAGGTGGGAGGATGAAGCGAAAGCTGTTAAGGCTTACCTTCATCCTCCCGCCTTCCGCCTTTCCCCTATCTGTTCGACTTGCAGCCAGCGTGGTCGCAGGTGCAGACGGAGGTCGGGTCGGAGTCGTTCGCGTCCTCGCAGTAGTCACTGCAAAAGCGCCGGTCGCCCGAGACCATGCAGGTGCAGGTCTGGTGCGCGCACTTCTTCTCGTCGGTGTTAACGGGGTCTGCCATCTTCAGCGTCCCTCCTTCTCGGTCTCGCGTTGGGCGCGCGGGCCGGGCTCTGTGTGCGTCAGGTTCGACGCGTCGCGCGCCTGCTGCGGCGCGGAAGCAGTCTGCACGACCTCGTTCTCGCTCTCACGCCGACGCTTGTTCTTCTTGTCCTTGCGCTCGCCGTCCTTCTTCTGCCTGTCCTTGCCTGACATAAGTCACTTCATCCTTTCTTTTATCCTGCCGTTGTGTCGCCGCCGAGGAGCGTGAGCACCTCGCCCGTGATGTAACTCGAATCCGCCTCGGAGGCGAAGAAGACGTATGCCGGGGCCATCTCTTCGGGCTGCGCGGGGCGCTTGAAGGGCGTGTCCGTGCCGAACTCCGCGACCTTCTCGGCGGGCTTGTCCGAGGGGTTTAGCGGAGTCCAGACGGGGCCGGGCGCGACGCAGTTGACGCGTATGTGCCGCTCGACGAGGCTCTGCGCGAGCGACTTCGTGAAGGCGTGAATCGCGCCCTTCGTCGCGGAGTAGTCGAGAAGCTCCTTGCTGCCTTCGAGCCCTGTTATCGAGCCCGTGTTGATGATACATGCGCCCTCATTCATTCGCGCCAGCGCGGCCTTCGCCATGAAGAAGTAGCCGTAGATGTTCGTCTTGAACGTGCGGTCGAACTGCTCTTCCGACACGTCTTCGATAGACTTTTGGCCCTGCTGGAACGCGGCGTTGTTGACGAGTATGTCCACACGGCCGAACTCTTCGACCGTCCGCGTGACGGCCTCGCGGCAGAACTCCGACTCGCGCACGTCGCCGGGAATGAGCAGCGCGCGCCGTCCCTCGCGCTCGACTGCCTCGCGCGTCTCTTCGGCGTCAACCTGCTCTTCTGGGAGGTAGACGATTGCAACGTCCGCACCCTCGCGCGCGAACAGCACCGCGACCGCGCGGCCTATCCCGGAGTCTCCACCCGTGATGAGCGCCGCCTTGTTGCTGAGCTTGCTTGAGCCACGGTAGTGCGGGGCTTCGTACTGCGGCTTCAGCTCAAGCTCGGCCTCAAGCCCCGGCTTCTCTATGTGCTGCGCGGGCATCGGCGACTCCGGCTCTTTCAGCACACGCGGCGGCGCTGACCTCTTCGCCGCCGCCTTCTTCGTCGCGGACTTCTTCGCCCCGGACTTCCCGCCCGACCTGCTCGCCTCCGTCTCCGCTGCCTTCTTCGACGCGCCGCTCTTCTTCGCGGACTTCGACCCGCCCTTCTTCGCACCCTGCTTGTTCGTCTTCTTTGTCATTGATTCTCCCCGTCGTTGAGTTTTGAGTTGGGCTTGATTATAAGACGGGTCGGAGCACGGAATTCTAATCTAACTATCAAGTTTCTGTCCTGAGCGACAGACGAGAAGGAGGATGAGAGCGAGCGTGGCTCTCATCCTCCTTCTGTTTCGCCTGACGCCCTGCCTTACGGTCGGGCCTCTGCCTGGTGAGTCTTTCAGGCGCGCTTGAGGTTGCGTGCGGCCTGTGCGCGGGGCGCGGGCTTCTCCTCTTCGTCGGGGGCCTGCGCCATCTTGACGCGCTCGGCGCGAGAGGTCATGCGGCGGTCGAGGTCTGCGACCTGTTCGGGCGAGAGGCGGTAGATGTTCGGCTGGTTGTGGTAGACGCGCGCGCCCGTCACCACGTCGGCCTGCTTGAAGCCGAGCCGCTCGGCCTTTTCGACCAACTCCTGCACGGTTATCTGCGGCTGGACGAGCGTCAAGGGCTGCTTATCCTCAATCGTCTCGGGCACGGTCGCGGCCTTCGGCGCTTCGACGGGAAGGTCTGTGCCGTGCTCGCGCTTCATGTGAGAGAGGAAGTCGGAGAAGGTGACGCTGCCCGTCAACTCGAACCCTATCTCGAAGGCGGGGCTGTTCGACTTGACGACCTGAAAGACGCGCACTATCTCGCCGTCGCGCTCCTGCAAGGAGACTTCGACCATCACGTCCACGAAGTATTCCAACCCCGACGCCGTCATCGGAAGCACGCGCCCGACTTCGTTGTCCTCCTTCGACTCCTTACCCTTCGCGGGAATCTGGTCGACGATGACGACCGACTTGCCCGACTCCATGCAGAGCCGTCGGAGCACGCCCTGCAAGACCATCTGGTCGGCGGCCAACTCTTCGGCCGAGGGCTGAGCGAGCGTGTCGTTCGTGCGGTCGCGCACGGCCTTGATCGTCTCGGCGTGCTTGGCGCTGAAGTATGCGGCCCAGGAGTCGAGGCCGAAGCAGCCGTAGTTCTGCTCGCGACCCTCGCCCGAGAGCGCCCAGTCTATGAAATCGGGCAGCTCGTCCGGGTGCTCGACTTCGAGCCCGTCGAAGTGGTTGCCGACGCCCGCGAGAAGTCGCGTCTTGCGTTCAACGTCGAAGATGCAGAGGCGGCCGAGACCGGCCTCGGCGAGCGAGCGCAGGAACCAGCTCTTGCCCGTGCCCGCGCCGCCGCGCACGGCCATCACGAGCCGCTGCTGGCGTGGCCGTCGGCTCAAAGGGTTGACTCTCGGTTTCGTTGTGTTGCTCATCTCTCTTAACTCTCCTCGAAAAGCCGGTTCCGGCCCGAAACTGTTACGGAGGGGGGCCTCTGTAGCGCCGACCGTCGGAGAACTCGACGGGAAAGTCGGGAGTCTCTCCGCGAATCGTGGGCACTGTATCACAGATGAAACGGCGACGCAACATTTTTTCATGCGTGAAACGCGGGGGGCGGCTCTCGTCCTCTTCAAAATAAGGAGGAGTGGAATATCTACGAACGTTGGTAGTAGTTTCGAGTGTCCGATATCATCCAAGACTTACGCACGTCCCCGGTATCCCCTTAAGCAGTCAACCGAAAGGAACTACGACCTTGCTGCTCCTCGATAAGTTCGCGCGCCGCTTCGCGCCACTCCTCGCGCTGCTCCTGACCGCGCAATTGTTCGCGTCCGCCGCCTTCGCGCAGTCGCCCAACACGGGGGCGATGATCGTCATCGTCGCCGACCAGAACGACGCAGCCGTTACGGGCGCAACTGTCTCCGTCAAGAACGACGCGACGGGCGACTCGCGCGAGGCCGTCTCGGGCGGCAACGGGAGCGCGACATTCCCGGCCCTCTCGCTGACGGGCACCTACACGGTCAGCGTCTCGAAGCAGGGCTTCGCCAACGGAGAGGCGAAGGAGATAACGCTTCGCTCCGGCGAGACGGCGAACGTAAGGGTGAAGCTCATCGTCGGAGCGCAGGCCGTTGACGTAACCGTCTACGGCAGCGCCGAAGGCGTACACTCGAATCCGCAGATCGGCCTCCCGCTCCGCGACGAGCAGATTAACGAGACGCCTATCCTCGGCCGTAAGTCTACGTCGCTTCCGCTCCTCAACTCCGCCTTCCGGCAGGGGAAGGGGACGGGCGACCTCTTCGTCAACGCGACATACTTCATCGCGGGCGTGGGCTCGCGCCGCGCGACGACCTTCACGCTCGACGGCGCGAACAACGACGAGGGCTGGGGTCGCCAGACGGCCATCACGACCGTGCCGCTCGGAGCCATTCAGGAGATCAGTATTCTCACGAACGCGTTCTCGTCCGAGTTCGGCTGGACATCCGGCCCCGCGCTCAACATCGTCACGAAGTCCGGCACGAACGACTTCCACGGCGAAGGCATCGCCCTCGTTCGTCCCGGCGGGAGTTGGCAGGCGAAGACTTTTTCGACCAGGAACTTCTGCCCGCCTTCCGTCGCGAGCTGTGTCACGCCCGCGACGCTACAGGCCGTCAACCCCGTTGACATCCCCGACGCGTTGCAGCAGGTCTCCGGCTCAATCGGCGGCCCCGTAGTCGAAGACAAGACCTTCTTCTTCGCCACGGCCGACTACACGCGGCAGAACCGCACGACGTTCCTCTCGACCGCGCTGCCCGCGTTCCTTCTGCCCTCGGACGGCCACCTCGACTACACGGGCCACTACCGGCAGTTCCTCTTCGACGGGCGGCTCGACCACAAGCTCACCTCTAATCAGTCTTTGATGGTGCGCTTCAACGTTGACCGTTTCTTTGACGACAACCCGCAGGACGCCGTCGGCGGCACGAACGCGCCGAGCGTCGCGCGCCGTTACTCGCGCCGCTCCTGGACTGCTCAGACGAACTTCACCTCGGCCATCACCTCGACGCTTCTTAACGAGGCGCGCTTCGCTTACCTGCACGGCGACCCCGTGACGAGGTGGGAGGCTCAGACTCTCTCGACCACCTACACGCGCGCGGGCAACGTGCCGTTCACCATCGGACAGTCGCGCCTCTCGGACATCTTCAGCCATCAGATACAGTTTGGCGACACGCTCTCCTGGTCGGTCGGCAAGCACTACCTACGCTTCGGCGGAAGCGTGATACATCACACCTCGGGCGGCACGGGTAGCGAGCCCGGCACGGCCATCCTCGGCACGTTCACATTCAGGAACACGACGACCGCGCCCTTCGGCTCGCTGACGCTGGCCGACGTGCAGAACTACCAGCAGCCGATTGACTTCGGCGTCAACAGCTATGAGTTGAAGCAGTGGCTCCTGACCGGATTCGTGCAGGACGACTTCAAGGTTCGCCCGGATCTAACTTTGAACCTCGGTCTACGCTACGACCGTCAGACGTTGACCGACGCGAAGCTCAACTTCGCGCCGCGCATAGGCTTCGCGTGGCACCCTTACGGCGACTCGCGCACGGTGGTTCGCTTCGGCTACGGGATGTACTACACGCAGATTCGCTCGAACGCCGTCGCGGGCTTCCTCGTCAACGGCCTCGACGGGCTGACGACCTACACGGCCACCCCCGGACAGACGGGCTTCCCGACCAGCCTGACTGCCGTTCCCGTCAACGTCAACCCGCGTACGATTCCTGCTTCGCAGTTGCCCGCGCGCGACATCACAATCCGCGCGGGCCGACGCTCCTTCTACCAGACACAGTTCGCGCAGTACGGACTCAACTTCAACCTTCTGCCGAACTATCCTGATTCTCTTGTGAACCCGCAGAGTCAGGTGGCCTCCATCGGCGCGGAGCGCGAGTTCGCCAAGGGCCTCTTCGTCGGCGCGGACTACGTACACCAGTCTCTCCGCCAGATAGACCGCACGATTGACCTGAACGCGCCCTCGCCCTTCGACCGCACCGCGCCCGGCCAGATTAGAATTGTGGCACGCCCGGCCAACTGCCAGAACGTATTCACGGGCGCGTGTCTCCCGTTCGGCGGTTATGCCAACGAGACGCGGCCGATTCTTCCCGTCAACGGCGGCGTCCGACAGGTCAACGTCTTGACGAACTTCGGCAAGGCCGACTACGACGGCTTGCAGACGCAGATGCGTTACGTCGGGAATCGCAAGATGTACGCCGCCATCAGCTACACGCTCTCGAAGGGGACGAACACGACGGAGCCCGACGGCAACGGCATCGGGCCGAACGACGCGAACATCCTCCGCCTCGGCGAGGACGAGCGCGGGCCGAGCGTCGTTGACCAGCGCCACCGCGCCGTCCTGACGTTCCTCTACCACCTGCCCGCGGGCTTCACGGCGGGCACGGTCTCGATGTTCGCCTCCGCGCGACCGTTCAACGCGACGACGGGCGTTGACAACAACGGCGACGGCGCTAACAACGACCGCCCCGTCATCAACGGTCAGGTCATACGCAAGTCGGCGTTTCGCGGCACGGGGACTCAGGACGTTTCCATCTTCGTCGAGAACCGGATAAGGCTCTCGGAGCGTACCGCGCTCCAACTCAGGTTGGAGGGCTTCAACATCTTCAACCACGGCAACTACCTCGGGCGCGGGCAGACCATCTACGGTGACACGGGCACGCCGCTCTCGACCTTCGGCCAACTCGTGGCGGTCGGCACGGCCACGAACGCGCTCCCCGCGTTCGCCAACGTTGACCCGCCGCGCATGTTCCAGCTTCAGGCGCGGTTCATCTTCTAAGCGAGAGAAGATTAACCACCGCGGAGACAGAGACGCAGCCATAATATTTAGCTGTGTCTCTGTCTCTGCGGTGATAAAATTCTTCTCATAAACACTCGATGAAACGAATCATACTTTTCGCGCTGCTTGCCGCCGCGCTCGTCACTTCGTCGGCTTGCGGTCGCTTCTCAAACCCCGCCAACGACGCGAAGGCCGA
>JBJMGR010000221.1:0-9182 GCA_045807805.1 Pyrinomonadaceae bacterium
AAAAACTATCACAAAAAGACCCACAACAAATAAAACATCAACTACTAACTCGCCAAGCACCTCCTCGAAGAGAACGACGGCGCGGGCAACACCTTCAAGGCCACGGCCAAGCCCGTGCTCATCGGCACGGCCGTCGTCGGCGCGACGACGATGATCTTCTCCATCATCCAAGTCCTTCGCGGCGAGGCCGTCGCGGGCGCGACCCGCGGGGGCTTGACGGAGATGGAGGGGCTTCGGACTTTCTACGAAAACCTCTCGCTACTGAACCCGCTCTTCCTGCTCGGGCTCATCACGGGCGGTGCGATCATCTACTGGTTCACGGGCGCGTCAATTCAGGCGGTCTCGACGGGTGCGTACCGCGCCGTCGAGTTCATCAAGAACAACATCAACCTGAGCGCGGATGTCGAGAAGGCTTCGGTCGAGGACTCGAAGAAGGTCGTCCAAATCTGCACGCAGTACGCGCAGAAGGGGATGTTCAATATCTTCCTGACCGTCTTCTTCGCAAGCCTGGCCTTCGCCTTCGTCGACCCGTACTACTTCATCGGCTACCTCATCTCCATCGCGCTCTTCGGCCTCTATCAGGCCATCTTCATGGCGAACGCGGGCGGCGCGTGGGACAACGCGAAGAAGGTCGTCGAGGTCGATCTGAAGGAGAAGGGCACCGCGCTGCACGACGCCTGCGTCGTCGGCGACACCGTGGGCGACCCCTTCAAGGACACGTCTTCGGTCGCGATGAACCCGGTCATCAAGTTCACGACGCTCTTCGGCCTGCTCGCGGTCGAGTTGGCCCTCTCGGTCTTCCGAAGCCGCGGCGACCACACGCTCAACTACGCGCTCGCCGCCGTCTTCTTCCTCGTCTCGGTCTTCTTCGTCTGGCGCTCCTTCTACGGCATGCGCATAGGCGGCACCGCCGAGATCGCGCGTGCCGGCGCGGTAGGCGCGAGCGCGGCGGGGGACTGAAGGGAAAGAGGGAAAGCTGTCAGCACTCAGCTTTCAGCTTTCAGCTTTAAGACCTTCGCGTTCTTTGCGTTTAAGTTCGATTCTCTAACCGCGAAGTCCGCGAAGAAGGCGCGAAGAACGCGAAGAAGGTTTGGCTGAATGCTGAAAGCTGACCGCTGACCGCTCTACTCGTCACTGTCTTTGGAGATTCCTGTGAGCACATACGCGAAAGCAGAGACGCTTGTGGGCGCGTTGGCCGCGCCTTTGGATTGGACGCGGTCGGCGGCGCTCGTCGTGGGCTTCAGCCTTCTGACGGCGCTCGCGGCGCAGGTCGTCGTGCCGTTGCCCTGGACGCCGGTGCCTTTGACCGCACAGACGTTCGCGGTGCTCCTGACGGGCGCGCTCCTCGGCCCGCGCATGGGCGCGCTCGCGATGCTCGCATACCTCGCCGAAGGGGCCGTCGGGCTTCCCTTCTTCCGGGGCGGCGCGGGCGGCGCGCACTATCTTCTGTTCAGCCCGACGGCCGGATACCTGTTCGCCTTCCCACCCGCGGCGTACGTCACGGGACTTCTGGCCGAGCGCGGTTGGGACAGGCGTTTCACGACGGCGGCGGCGGCGATGGCTCTCGGCTCGCTCGTGATACTCGCGTGCGGTTGGGCATGGCTCACGCTCTTCTACAGAACCGGGGCGGACGCGTTCGCGGCGGGCGTGCTGCCATTCCTCGTCGGCGACGCCGTCAAGATAGCTCTCGCGGCGGCGGCGCTGCCCGCGGGATGGGCGTTACTTCGACGCACTGGCTCGCGACGCTCTTAGTCGCCTCGGCAAACATCAACACACAAACAGAAGGGCGCGCCCCACTCGCGGGTCGCGCCCCTCTCCTTTCTTGGCACGCCGGAGCTTTTCGGCGACAATCTACGCGGTGCGAACCAACAATAAAAATTCGGGGCGGGCGACGGCGTGGAGATAATCAGGGTTCGCTCGCGCGAGCGCGAGGAGCTGGTCGAGTTCACCGAAGAGGTGCGAAGTCGCGTGCGCGTGTCGGGCGCGCGCGCGGGCGCGTGCGTGCTCTACGTGAGGCACACGACCGCGGGCCTCACAGTCAACGAGAACGCAGACCCGGACGTTCCGCGCGACATGCTCCACGCCTTGCGCACGCTCGTGCCGCGGCACGGCATGGGCTTCCGCCACGGCGAGGAGAACTCCGACGCGCACATCAAGGCGAGCCTCACGGGGCCGAGCGTCACAGTCCCCTTCGACGAAGGCGAACTCCTCCTCGGGCGCTGGCAGGGAATCTTCCTCTGCGAGTTCGACGGCCCGCGCCAACGCGAGGTCGTCATGACGATACTTCGCGCCGCGTGACTTCGGCCGGGAGAACTTCTCAAACGATGGGGCGTATCAAAGAGGCATGATGATGAAACATAAGCGCGCTCGTCTGCTCGCGTCCGCGACGCTCATACTGCTCTTGCTCGCTTCGGCCGCGTCGGCGCACAGGCCCGTGTTAGAGCGAAGCCTCGCGCCCGGAAACACTTTCGACGCGGCGGCGCAGGTCGCAGACCCCGCGTCGGCGTCGCAGGCCGTCTACGGCAGCATCTCGGTGCCGGGCGAGGTGGACTTCTACAAGTTCACCGCGAACAAGGCGGACGCCGGAGTCCCCTTTGAAGCGCTCGTGCCCGTACGCCCTTCCAACCGCGACTTCCGGCCGTGGGTCGCAATCATAGGAAAGGCGGTCGCGCCGACTCCCGACGCGCAGCTTCCCTTCGCGCTGCCCGAAGGCTTGCAGGCGCACGTCATACGCGCACCGCAAGAGCGCACCTACTTCTACGAGCCGTACAGCCTCGAACGCTTCTACCACGGCGCGGAGGAGAAGATTCAACTGACGCAGGGCGAGACCTATTACGTCGCGGTCTTCGAGCCCGAGCGCCGCACGGGCACATACTCGCTCGGCCTCGGCTCGGTCGAGAACTTCGAGGGCGTGTCGAAAATCGGGACTGCATGGAACGTCCTCACGTCGAAGCTCGGACTCGCGGGCGCGCGCTCTTCCGTGCCGCTCTTAGACCTCTTCGCTATCTTCGTCTCGCTCGTGGGCTTCGGCATCGGCTTAGGCACGACCTTCTTCAGCTTCATGTCCGAGCGGCTACTCGGCTCGGACGCGCGCACGGCACGCGCGCAGACGGTCGCCTCGCGCCTCGCGTGGCTCGGCCTCCTCTTCGGGCTCGCGGGCTCCGTGCTTCTCTACCGCGAGAGCCTTCTCTCGGGCGTCGCCACGTTTCAGGCCGCGCTCTTCGTCGTCATCATTCTTCTACAGGTCTACCTCGGCATACGCCTCTCGCGTCGCGCGCGAAGAGCATCGGCCGAGCCCGCGCTGCCCGGTCTGCCGCCGCCCGCCGCCATGAAGAATTTGACGGTAAGCCACGCGCTCTCGCTCCTATGCTGGTGCGGACTCCTGTTCCTCTTCGCATGGTACGCGCTCATGCTCAGGTGAGAAGGCAGTAAGCGGAAGAGCGGAAGGCAGTAAGCAGAAGGCAGAAGGCAGTCAAGGCGCGCACGCTCCTGACTGCCTTCTGCTTTCTGCCTACTGCCTTCTGCCTACTGCCTTCTGCTCTTCCCTACCAAGCGCGAGACCAGCGCGGCCCTTTGTGTTCGCCGTCGCGCAGGCTCGTGTCTACACCAGCGCGCAGTTCCAGAAGGCGGCCCATGAGCCAGATGAGGTCTGAGAGGCGGTTGAGGTAGGGGATGACCTGCGCGTTCACTTCGACGCCGGTCTCCGTGAGACGCACGACCGAGCGCTCCGCGCGTCGGCAGACGGTGCGCGCCACGTCGAAGGCGGCGGCCGCGGCGTGGTCGCCGGGCAGAGACCAGTCCGAGAGAATCCCTTCGGTCGCCTCTATGCGGTTGACGTGCGAGGTCAGAGACTCCACCATCTCGGGCGTGACGTATGTCGTCACAGACTCCTGCCCGCCCGTCGGGCTCGCAATCGCGCCCGCGACCGTGAACAGCTCGCGTTGAATGGACTTCGCAAGCTCTCCGACCTCCGCGTCGTCGCATATCGAGCGCGCGAATCCGAGCGCCGCGCCCAACTCGTCCACAGTCCCGTACGCCTCGACGCGTACGTCCGCCTTCGACACGCGCTCGCCGCCTATCAACCCCGTGTCGCCCTTGTCCCCGTGTTTGGTCGCGATACTCATTAGAACTCCTTAAGCACTCAACGCTCAGCTTTCAGCCAGACGAAGATTGCCGGTTTCAGATTCGACGCTTCTTCCGTCGCCGCGTTCGGCTGAAAGCTGAGTGCTGAGTGCTGACTGCTTCATCACATCGTCGTGTAGCGCTGCTGCCTTCTGAGTAGCCAGAGGAAGACCGGGCCGCCCGCGAGCGCCGTGATTGCGCCGACGGGAAGCTCGCCCGCGCCTAAGACCGTGCGCGCCGCGGCGTCGGCGAGCATCAGGAAGGCCGCGCCGAGCACGAACGAGCACGGCAGGACAACGCGCACGTCCTCGCCGAAGACGAGCCGCACCGCGTGCGGAACTATTAGCCCGACGAACCCAATCGTGCCGCCGACCGCGACCGTCACGCCGACTATCAGAGACGCCGCGACGTAGACGAGCCGCTCGGTGCGCCGGACGTTGACGCCGAGGCTCTGCGCCGTCTCCTCGTCAACGGCGAGCAGGTGAAGGTCGCGCGCGAGGTAGAGCATCAACAACCAGCCGGGCACGAGGAAGACGAGCATGCGCCAGATTAAATCGAAGCCGACAACGTCGAGGCTCCCGATTGTCCAGCGCAGAATCTGAAGCGCGCGCGAGTAGTCCGAGAAGTATTGAATGATGATGACGCCCGCGGCCGCCAACGTGTTCATCACGACGCCCGCGAGCAGCAGCGCGCCCGGAAGCACGGTCGCGCCCGTTCGCGCGAGTCTATAAACAACGACGACGCTCGCGCACGCGCCCGCGAAGGCCGCGACGAAGACGACGGGCAGCCCCGCGACTCGCGTGCCCGCGCCGAACGCAATCGCCACGCTCGCGCCGAGCGCGCCGCCGCCCGAAACGCCTAGCGTCAGAGGCTCGGCCAGAGGATTCCGGAACATCGCCTGAAGCGCCGCGCCCACGACGCCCAATGAAGCGCCGACGACGCCCGCCATCAGAACGCGCGGCAGACGCAGCTCGAAGAAGATTAGACGCGCGCGCTCGTCCGTCCTCAAAGCGGCGAGGTCAATTCGCTGATAACCGACCCACAGCGCCACGAGTGTTGAGGCTATGAGGACGAGCGTGAGCCACAGGAGCGCGCGTCGCAGGCGCGCGCCCGCCGCGCGCGATCTCTGATTTCCGATCTCCGGTCTCTGAGTTAAAGACAAATCGCGCCTTCCATCTCGCGCCGCCGAACAGAACCGCGAGCGGTAGCGAGCGGGTCACAAGTTACATCAGTCATGCCGCCGTCGGAGGTTGAAACCCGCTCGCTACCGCTCGCGGTTCTGTTATTCGCCCTCATTCCAATTCGCGAATTGAAAATCAAAAATCCTAAAGTTCCGACCAGACGAACGTGCGGCCGAAGGCTCGTCGCGCGCGCACGTGCTCGTCGCCGTAGACTTCGGCTAACACCTCGTCGCGCAGGACATCTTCGGGCGCGCCCGCCGCGACGACCTCTCCGTCGCGCATGGCGTAGACGCGGTCGAAGGCGGGGTCTAAGAGCATCAGGTCGTGCGTGATGACGAGGGCGGTCATCCCCCGCTCGTCGCGAAGGCGTCGAAGGTGTCTGACGAGCCCCGCGCGATGTTTGAGGTCGAGCGCCGACGAAGGCTCGTCCAACAGAAGACACTCGGGCTCCTGCGCGAGCGCGCGCGCGAGCGCGACCATTTGACGCTCGCCGCCCGAAAGCTCCGTGACAGGGCGCGTCTCAAGGTGCGTCGCGTCCACGGCCGCGAGCGCCGCGCGCGCGACCTCAACGTCGCGGCCGGACTCGAAGCGGAAGCGCGTCGTGTAAGGACTCCGGCCCGTCAGCACTACTTCGAGCGCGGTGAAGGGAAAGACGGTCGAGACCGTCTGCGGCACGTACGCGACGCGGCGCGCACGCTCGCGCGGCGCAAGCGAGTGAAGCGGCGCACCGTCGAATAAGAGTTCGCCGCGCGACGCCGCGAGCAGCCCCGAGAGCAGGCGCACGAGCGTGGACTTCCCCGAACCATTCGCGCCGACGACCGCCGACAGACGCCCGCGCTCGACCGCGAGCGTAGCGCCGCGCACCGCCCACGGCCCGCCCTCCGAGTAAGCGAACCATAGCCCGCGCGCCTCAAGCAGCGGTTCGCTCTTCGCTCTTCGCTCCGGCTCGTCACTCATCACTTGCCACTCGTCACTTCTTCTCGAACGCCTCGGGGTGAATCAACTCCGCGAACCTGCGCGCGGTGTCGCCGACGAACTGCGAGGGGTGCAGGGCCGTCTCCTCGCGCAGAGCGTAGACGCGCCCGTCGCGCACGGCGCGCAGGCCGGGAAGCTCGCGCCAGACCGCGAGCGTGTCCTCGTCGAAGCTGCCCTCGGACTTGTGCATCATGAGGTCAATGACGACATCCGGGTCTAATGCGACGACGGCCTCCTTCTGCATCTTGCCCCAGTTGGCGCGCGAGGGCGGCGACATGGGCTCGCCGCCCGCCGTGCGTATGAGCTGCGCGATGAAGCTCTGCTCGCCCGCTGTGTATAGGTCGCGCAGCGTTCCGGGCACGCGGTCAACGACGCAGAGCACGCGCATGCGCGGGAGTTTCTCGGTCTTGAGCCGCACTGTCTCGACGCTCGCGCGCGTCTGTTCGAGAAGCTTGCGCGCGGCCGCCTCTTCGCCCGTCGCCTGTCCGACAAGCTCGATAGACTTGTACGCGTCTTCGAGCGTCTGGCTCGGGACTGAGAGCGTGCGAATCCCCGCGGCCTCGACCTTGTCTTTGACGAACTGCGCCTGCGCGTCGGAGAAGATGACGAGGTCTGGACGAAGGCTCGCTATCTGCTCCATGTTCGGATTATTCCAGCCGCCGACGCGCGGGAGCTTCGCAACGTCCGGCGGGTATGTGCAGTAGTCCGACACGGCGACGACGCGGTCGAACGCGCCGACGCCGTAGAGAATCTCGGTCGTGCTCGGCGTGAGCGAGATGATGCGCTCGGGCTTGCCCGACTTCGCGTTGAGGAGTCGCCCGCCGCCGCCGCCGCACGAAGTCGCGAACGCGAGCGCGGCGAACACGAAGACGAACGCCAGCGCGCAGGCGCGGCGAAATTTTTCAGAGCGATGCTTCATCCGTCTCCTCCTTCTCGACGGCGGCCGCACTTTCCGGCCCGACGCGGTACGGGCAGTGTCGGCAGCCGCTCTCGCAGCAGCGGCCTCGACGCAGATGGTACGCGGCGGTGAAGACGACGTACGCGCCTTCGCGGTAAAAGTCTTCGCCCTCGACGAGGGCGGGCGCTTGTCTGCTAAAGTCGTCTCTCACGATTACACTCGACAACAGAAGCGCGAGCGGTAACGAGCGGGTCGCGAGCGGTAGCAAGCGGGTCGCGAGTTACATCAGCCGGGCTCTCATCCGAGCTTGATACCCGCTCGCTACCGCTCGCGCTTCTGTTCGCGCACTTTAAAAACTGAGCGACGCGCCAGCGCGGCCCGTTATGCCGGGCGTGCGGAAGCCGTTCTCGTAGAACTCTCGGTCGAAGAGGTTCTCGATTTTGCCGAAGAAGCGCAGAGAGCGCGAGTCGCTGAGCGGAAGCGTGTAGCTCGCCGTCACGTCTGCGCGGCGCTGCCCGCCGAAGCGGAAGGCGCGCGAGACGAAGGTGCGGTTGTCGAAGACGGGCGCGAGGTAGTCGCTCGTCGCGATGAAGTCTAAGTTGACGGCGACGCGCGAGCCTATGCGCTGCGTCGCGACGAGCGTCAACTGGTGGTCGGGAATCGCGAACGAGCGGAGCACGCCCGCGACGGCCGCGCGGCGCTGGTCGCTGTTCGTGTAGGTGTAGGACGCGAACAGGTTGAACGCGCGCGCGGGCGCGAACTCCGCGCTCAACTCCGCGCCGCGCGCGAGCCCGCCGCCCGTGTTGATGAACGAGTCGAAGATGCGTCCGAAGGGGTCGTTCGGGCCGACGGGGCCGAAGCCGACTATCTCCTGCAAGCGCGTGTAGAAGTACGTGGCCGAGAGGCGCACGCGGTTGGAAGATAGCGACTGGTCGAGCCCCGCGTCGAGCGAGACGGCGCGCTCGGGCGCGAGGCGCGGGTCGCCGAGAGCCGTGTAGCCGAAGAAGGGGCTGAAGAAGGTTCCGAAGCGCTCGTAGAGCGAAGGCTTCCGGTAAGAGTTGCCGACGTGGCCGCGAAGCTTCGTCCCCGTCGAGCGGAAGAGATACGCGACGGAGCCGTCGCCCGTGTACGCGGCGGGCGGTGAGTCGAACGTCAAGCCCACGTACGGCGCGCCCGCGACGGGCGCAAAGCGCGGCGTGCTCAAGGAGAAGGTCTGCGCGCGGAAGGCCGCTGAGAGTTGGAGGCGGCCGTCGAGGAAGTGTAGCTGGTCTTGTATGAAGAGGGCGTGGCTCCGCTCGCTCACGTCGGCCGAGGAGTTGCCAGAAGGGGTAACGTCGAAGAACTTGTTGAGGTAACTCTCGCGCTCGAACTCGTAGCCCGCGTTGAAGAGGTTGTGGCTACCCAAACGGAAGTCTGTTCGCGCGCTGAAGGTGTTCACCCCGCCGTCGAAGTTGTTGCGCGTCGAGCCTTGCGGCTCGAAGAAGAAGTCCGCGGGGTCGCCGGGCACCGCGGGGCCGTCGCTGAAGGAGTTGCGCGTCAAGAGGCCGTGGTATGTGACGGTGTAGCCGAACGCCTCGGTCGGGCGGTGTGTGAAGACGAGCGCGCCCGAGAGGAAACGGCCCGCGCGCGAGTTGTCCGGGTCGTTCGCGGCTGGAAGGAAGGTCGCGCCGCCGACGTTCAGTTGACTTAGCCCCGTGCCCGACTCGTAACGCCGAAGCTCCGTCGGCGAGAGCGGCCGCGCCTCGACTACGCCAGCGGCGGGAAGCGTGCCGATGGCCTGCGGGTCTTCGTTGAGTTGGACGAACGAGTCGGAGGCGTAGAGACGCGCCGAGAGAGTTGCGGTCGGCGTCAGACGGAAGAGGACGCGCCCCTGCGCGTTGGTCGTGCGCGTTGCATCGTCGCCGTCAACGCCGCGCGAAACGTTTAAGTGCGAGACGGCGGCGCTGAAGACCATGCGCTCGGCCTCGCCCGCCGAGCCCGAGACCTGTGCGCGTCCGCGCGCGAAG
>JBJMGR010000222.1:0-20525 GCA_045807805.1 Pyrinomonadaceae bacterium
CGCCCCGAAGTCCGAATCGCCGAAGCGCAGTCGAACCTGGCAGGTCTGGAAACGCGCGCCGTGAAGGCGGAGCTTCTGCCTTCCGTGGACTTCGTGGGCGACTACGGCGTGAGCGGCATCACGCCGACGAACACCGCGCTCCCGACGCGCCGCGCCGCCGTGCAGTTGAACGTGCCGGTCTTCAACGGCGGGCTCACGCGCGGCCGCATCGAGGTCGCGTCGAGCCGCGCGCGTCAGGCGGAGCTTGAGTTGGGGAGCGTGCGCGGTCAGGTCGAAGAGGACGTGCGGCTCGCGTTCTCCGCTCTGCGAACAACGTCGGAGCAGGTCGCGGCGGCGCAGCAGTCCGTGACGCTCGCGCAGAGAGAGCTTGCGATGGCGCGCGACCGATTTCGCGCGGGCGTCGGCGATAACGTCGAGGTCGTCACCGCGCAGACCGCGCTCTCGGACGCGCGAAGCGCCGAGGTCACGGCGCTCGCGCAGTACAACGCCTCGCGCCTTAACCTTGCCGCCGCGCTCGGGCGCGCCGAAGCATTCAGGTGGTGACGACGAGTAGATTGATTGTCAGCGCGTCGAAGTTAACGACAACGAACAGTCTGTAAGAGGTCAACGGGAGAGAGTTATGTCGAGGGCGACTGAAGAGCCGGAGGTTGAGGAGAGGCGCGAGGTCGAGCGTCGCGCTAGCGTCGAGGCCGATGAAGAGGTGCGACTTGAAGACGCGGACGCGCACGCGGGGCCGGACATCGCGGAGGGGCCGGGGGCGGAGATACCCGAAGAGCCGGGCGCGACGACGGTGCGAAGACGGCCGCTCTACAGAAGGCCCGCCTTCATGCTCGTCGCGGGGCTTCTGCTCGTCGCGGCGCTCGTCTTCGGGCTCCGCTACTGGACGTACGCGCGCACGCACGAGTCGACGGACGACGCGTTCATCGACGGCAGCGTCGTGCAGGTGAGCCCGAAGGTCTCGGGCTACGTCGTCAAGCTCTACGTCAAAGAGAATCAGGAGGTGAAGCAGGGCGACCTCATCGCCGAGCTGGACGCGCGCGACTTCGAGGCGCGTCTCGCCGCCGCGCGTGCGGCGCTCGCTTCGGGCGCTTCGAGACAGCGCGAGGCGCAGGCCGGAGTCGCACTCTCTCGCGCGAGTTCGCGTGCGGGCGCGCAGGAGGCTTCGTCGGGCGTGCGTCGTGCGCAGTCCGGCGTCGAGACCGCGCGGGCGACCGCTTCCGCCGAGCGCAGCCGCATAGGTCAGGCTTCGTCGGCGGTCGCCACGGCACAGGCCAACACCGCGCAGGCTCGGGCGCAGGTCGCGGCGGCCGAGGCCGAAGCCACACGCGCCAACGCGGACGTGCAGCGCTATCAGGAACTCTTCGCGAAGGACGAGGTCTCGCGCCAGCGACTAGACCAGGCGATAGCCACGGCGCAGACCGCGGCCGCGAACCTCGAAGCCGCGCGGCGACGCGTCGCGGCGGCGGAAGCGCAGGTCGCGGAGGCTCGCTCCGGCGAGGCGGCGGCGGCCGAGAACGCTCGACGCGCGGCGACGCAGATAGGCGGCGCGCAGGCGGGCGTCGGCGAGGCTCTGGGGCGTCTGGCTCAGGCGGGCACGGGCCAGCAGCAGGTCGCCGTCAGTCAGGCTCAGGCCGAGACCGCGGGCGCTACCATCGAGCAGTTGCGCACGGCCGTCGAGCAGGCCGAACTCGAACTCTCCTACACGAAGATTTACGCGCCCGAATCGGGGCGCGTCACGCGCAAGGCCGTCGAAGAGGGCACGCTCGTGCAGCCCGGCCAGCCCTTGATGGCCGTCGTCTCCGGCGACATCTGGGTCACGGCGAACTTCAAGGAGACGCAGCTTAACGAGATAAGGCCGGGCCAGCCGGTCGAGGTCACCGTCGATGCGTATCCGGGCCGCGTCTTCAAGGCGCACATCGAGAGCATACAGGCCGGGACGGGCTCGCGCTTCAGCATGATTCCGCCCGAGAACGCGACGGGCAACTACGTCAAGGTCGTGCAGCGCGTGCCCGTCAAGATTGTCTTCGACGAACCGCTCGACCCGCAGCGCATGCTCGCGCCGGGGATGTCCGTCACGCCCGAGGTCAAAGTTGGATGAGCACCGCGCGCGCCGAAGGCGACCTGTCTAAAGTACCGGGGCGAGGGCCGCAGAGGAGCAGGCCCGCGCCGAGGCAGGAGGAGTGGCGGCCGAGCGTCAACCCCTGGATTATCGCGGCGTCGGTGATGCTCGCGACGTTCATGGAAGTCTTAGACACTTCGGTCGCGAACGTCGCGCTGCCTCACATCTCCGGGAATCTCTCGGCGACTAACGAGGAGGCCACGTGGGTCTTGACGAGCTACCTCGTCTCGAACGCCATCGTGCTCCCGGCCACCAACTGGCTCTCGCGTTTCTTCGGGCGCAAGCGCTTCCTCATCGCATGCATAGTCATCTTCACGCTCGCCTCGGCGCTGTGCGGCGCGGCGACGAGCCTCTCGATGCTCATCTTCGCGCGCGTGCTGCAAGGCGCGGGCGGAGGCGCTCTACAGCCCATCGCGCAATCAGTCTTACTCGAAAGCTTCCCGCCGGAGAAGCGCGGGCAGGCGATGGCCGTCTACGGGCTCGGCATCGTCGTCGCGCCCATCATCGGCCCGACGCTCGGCGGGTGGATAACGGACAACTATTCGTGGCGCTGGATTTTTTACATCAACGTCCCCGTCGGCGCGCTCGCAATCTTCATGGCGAACGCGTTTGTCGAAGACCCGCCCTACATGCGCGCGCAGAAGCCGGGGCGCATTGACTACATCGGCTTCGGGCTGATGGCTCTGGGGCTGGCGTCGCTGCAACTCGTCCTGGACATGGGGCAGCAGGAGGACTGGTTCGAGTCCGCGTTCATCTTCAGGGCGACCGCCATCGGCGTCGCCGCGCTCGTCGCCTTCGTCGTGTGGGAGCTTCGCTCGGACGAGCCTATCGTCAACCTGCGCGTTCTGAAGAATCGCAACTTCGCAATCGGGACGATTTTGATAACCGTGATGGGCGTCGTCCTCTACGGCTCGATTGCGCTGCTGCCGCTCTTCCTGCAAACGCTGATGGGCTATCCCGCGACGGCGAGCGGTATGGCCGTGAGCCCGCGCGGCTTCGGCTCGATTCTCTCGATGCTGATAGTCGGCCGACTCGTGGGGCGCGTGGACGGGCGCTGGCTCATCATGTTCGGCTTCGCCGTGCTCGCATACTCGACCTACATGCTCGCGGGCCTGAACCTCGACATCGCCATGAGCAACGTCGTGTGGCCGAACATCATCAGCGGCTGCGCGATGGGCTTCATCTTCGTCCCTTTAACGACGATGGCGATGGGGACGCTTCCGAACGAGCAGGTCGGCAACGCCTCGGGCGTCTACAATCTCATGCGAAACACGGGCGGCTCAATCGGCATCGCGGCGGTGACGACTATGCTCGCGCGCGGCGCACAGGCGCATCAGTCCGCGATAGCCTCGCACCTGACGCCGTACGACCCCGCGTTTCAGGAGCGGCTGCGTCAGATAGCGGCCGCGGTAGGTTTGAGGGGTGGCGGCGCGGGCGGCGCAATGCAGCAGGCGCTCGCGTCCGTCTACGGGGTGGTGCTCAGGCAGTCGATGCTGATGTCTTTCATAGACAACTTCCGCCTGCTCGCATTCATGTGTCTGCTGTGCGTGCCCGCCGCGCTGCTCTTCAAGAAGGTTCGCGCGCGCGGCGGCCCTTCCGTCGCGGCACACTGAAGGTTTAGGGAGCGATGAGTGATAAGCGGGAAGGCGGTCAGCACTCAGCCTTCAGCGGTCAGCCGGACGCAGATTCGTCTGTTTAAGACGGATTCACTTTTTCCGTCTACGGGTTTAGCTGAAAGCTGAATGCTGATAGCAGCGAATGGAGTGAGCTTATGGAGTCGCGTACGACAGTGACCATCGCGCGCAGGATGGGGAGCGGCGGCTCGTACGTCGGGCGCGTGATAGCGGAGCGGCTGGGCTTGAGGTACGTGGACAGGGAGGTGCTGCACCGCGCGGCCGATACGCTCGGCGTAGAGGAGGAGACGCTCGAAGCGAGCCGCGAGCGCGTCTCGACCTTCTGGGAGCGCTTCTTCGGGAGCCTCTCCTTCGGCCCGCCCGAGGGCACGTATGCGCCGCCGCCCGTGCGCTACGACGGCAAGGCTGTCTTCGAGTGTCAGGCGGGGATTCTGAAGGAGATAGCCGCGCGCGAGGACTGTTGTATCGTCGGCTACGGCGCGGCCTACGTGCTGCCGCGACACGCGCGCATGGTCAACTTCTTCTTCCACGCGCCGCTGCGCTTCCGAGTCCGCCGCGTGGCGGAGATTTATAAGCTTGACGACGAAGAGCGCGCGCGTGAGATGGTCGAAGAGTCAGACCGCCTTCGCGCGCGCTACTTCAAAGAGATGACGGGGCACGACTGGGCCTGTGCGGACAACTACCACGTCGCGGTTGACACGAGCATGCGGCCGCTTCCCGAACTCGCCGAAGGGCTCGCGAACTTCGTCGAGCGAAGGCTCCGCGCGGTGCGCGAAGGATGAGAGGCGGCGCGCGGCCTTAGCCTGCGATTCTGTAGTCGAGTAGGAAGCGGCCTATCTGTATCGTCGCACGACCGCCCGTGGGCGGCGAGATGAGGAGCGAGCGCACGGCGTTGCTCCTGTGGTTCTTGACCGCGTCGGCCTCGCCCACGGCCTCGCCCGTCGAGGCGCGGTAGAAACTCACGCGTATCGTCTCGTCGCCCGTACGCTCGTAGCCGAAGACGTACTGGCCCGCGGGCAAATCGAGGCCGCCGAGACGGAGCGGCGCCTGCGTCACGAAGAAGTGTGAATACTTCCCTTCGGCCGAGTACCCGGCGGTTATCATCACCACGCCCGCGATGAATCGCCCGCGCCCGTCGGTCACGCCCGAGGCCGTGCGAAACTCCGTCTCGATGTTCTCCTTTATGACGGGTGCGCGCGCGGGGATTACCTTGCGCAACTCGTCGGCCGTGGCCGCGCGCCAACGCGACGCGGCCGCGACCGTCACGCCGAACGCCGTGAGCATCAACGCTACCGGGAGCGCCGCCTTCGTCAACCTCAACGTCGAGTTTCTCATCACACACTTACGTTAACCGATGAGCGGTTGAAGATTCAACGCCCCGGCGCGGCGGGCGCACGCCGCGACGAATCGTTTATAATCCGTCACGTTCAAGCGAGCGACTTCCACCGGCTTCAGATAATTGCCACTGGCTTCAGCTATATGAGTTGCCACCAGCCTTAGCTAGTGGACAAGAGTGATGCGTCTTCCCGTCCCCTTAAGACTTCGCGGCGCGCTACCCTACGGCCTGCTTCTGCCCCTGCTGCTCGTCGCGTGCGGCGCACGCGCGCACGCGCTCGCGCTCGAAGGCGACCTCGGGCAGTTGAGCCGCCGCGCGTGGCAGACCGAGACGGGTCTGCCGCAGAACACAGTCCACTCCGTCGCGCAGACCCCGGACGGCTACATCTGGATCGCGACCGAAGAGGGCCTCGCGCGCTTCGACGGCGCGGGCTTCCGAGTCTTCGACAAGCAGAACACGCCCGAGCTGCGGAGCAACGACGTGCGCTCGCTCCTCGCGACGCACGGCGGCGAACTCTGGGCCTGCACGGGTGCGGGAGCGGCGCGTCTTCACGAAGGCGCTTGGAGTCTCTACACGACCGCGCAGGGTCTCGCGGGCGACGACGTTCTCTACGCCTACGAGTCGCGCGACGGCGCAATCTGGCTCGCCACGTCTTCGGGGCTGAGTCGTTTTCGTGAAGGCTCGTTCTCAAACTTCACCTCGCGCGAAGGACTCGCGGGCGACTCCGCGCAAATAGTCTTCGAGGACATGGACGGCGCGCTCTGGGTCGGCACGGACGAAGGCTTGAGCAGACTGAGCGGCGAAAGATTCGAGGGCGTCGCCGCGGGTCGGGAGTTGACTCACGTCGGCGTCACGGCGCTCGCGCAGGACTCTACGGGGCGGCTCTGGCTCGGGACTCCCGAAGGGCTCATCGCATACGAGGGCGGCGTCTCGCGCCTATACACGACGCGCGACGGGCTGCCGAACGACCGCGTCATCTCGCTCGTCGCTGACAGAGAAGGCTCGCTCTGGGTCGGCACGGCCGCCGGTCTCACACGCTTCCGCGAAGGCTCGTTCTCAAGCTTCACGGCGGCGGACGACGCGCTCGCGCGCGGCATCATTCTCTCAATCTTCGAGGACGCCGAAGGGAGCCTCTGGGTCGGGACGGAGTCGGGCGGACTGCACCAGCTCGGCGACAAGAAGTTCAAGACCTACACGACTCGCGAAGGGCTCTCGAACGACGTGGTGAAGGCCATCTACGAGGACGGCACGGGCAACGTCTGGGTCGGGACTTACGGCGGCGGGCTCGACCTCCTGCGCGACGGGCGGATTACGACCTACACGACGAAGGACGGCCTTGTCAGCGACATCGTGCTCGCGCTCTACGGCGACCGCGAAGGCAATCTCTGGGTTGGGACGCCGGACGGACTCTGCCGCTTCCGAAATGGACGGTTCGACACATACACTTCGGCCGACGGACTGCCGAACGACTTCGTACGCTCCATCTACTCTGACTCGAAGGGCGACCTGTGGGTCGGCACGCGCGGCGGGCTCGCGCGCATGCGCGGCACAGAGTTCGAGACCTTCACGACGCGCGACGGGCTGCCGAACGACTTCGTCGGCACGATATACGAGGACACGCGGGGCCGCCTCTGGGTCGGCACGCTCGGCGGGCTCGGCGTCTACGAGTCGGGACGCTTTCACAGTTACACGACGCGCGACGGGCTCTCCGATAACGTCGTCATCTCGCTCTACGGCGACGCGGCTGGTCGTCTGTGGGTCGGCACGAACGGCGGCGGGCTGAACCTTCTCGAAGGCGAACGCTTCCAGGTTTTCACGACGCGCGACGGGCTGCCGAACGATACGCTCTACCGCATACTCGGCGACGACGGCGGGCGTCTATGGATGAGCTGCAACAAGGGCGTCTTCAGCCTGACAGTCAAGGAGCTTGAAGATTTCGCCGCGGGCCGCGTTCACTCTTTGAACCCCGTCGTCTACGGCACGGCCGACGGAATGCAGACGCGCGAGTGCAGCGGCGGCGGCCACCCCTCCGCCTGGCGCGACCGCGCGGGGCGCATGTGGTTCTCCACCATCAAGGGCGTCGCGATGATCGACCCGCGCGGAGTCGCGCGAAACGAGAGGCCGCCGCCCGTTGCCATAGAGCAGGCGCTCTTCGACGGAGAACCGGCGGCGTCCGATGCCTCTGGCGCGCGCGCCGAGCTTCCGCCCGGCACGAGCCGCTTCGACTTTCACTACGCGGGCCTGAGCTTCGTCGCGCCCGAGAAGGTCAGGTATCGCTACAAGCTCGAAGGCTTCGACAAGGACTGGGTCGAGGGCGGCGACCGTCGCGCGGCCTACTACACGAGCCTTGCGGCGGGCGACTATCGCTTCCTCGTCATAGCCTCCAACAACGACGGCGTTTGGAGCACGACGCCCGCCGTCTTCGCCTTCACCTTGAGGCCGCACTTCTATCGCACCTACTGGTTCTACACCTTGTGCGTCGCGGGCCTCGCTCTTCTGGCGTGGCAGCTATATGCTCTGAGGCTCCGGCAGATGCGCGCGCGCTTCGCGGCCGTCTTGCAAGAGCGCAACCGCATCGCGCGCGAGCTGCACGACAATCTCGCGCAGGAGATTCTCGGCGTCTCGGTTCAGCTTGAGATTGTGACGCGACTCCTCAACTCTTCGCCCGAGACGGCGCGCACGCACCTCGACCGCGCGCGCTCTCTCGTCAGAAGCAGCATGGCCGAGGCGCGCCGCTACGTCTGGGACTTGCGCTCGCAGTCCTTAGACGACCGAGACCTCCCCGCAGCGCTCTCCGAGATGACGCGAAGGCTCACGGCCGAGAGCGGCATACACACGCAGTTCGAGGTCGGCGGGACGCTACGGCCGCTCCCGAAGCAGATGGAGAACAACCTGCTTCGCATCGGACAGGAGGCGGTCAACAACGCCGTGCGCCACGCGCGCGCCGAGAACATCTCAGTCCGACTCGTCTTCGACGCGACGAGCGTATGCCTCAGTGTTAAAGACGACGGCCTCGGCTTCGACCCCGACGCTCAAGGCAACGGCGCGGGCGGACACTTCGGGCTCGTAGGCATGCGCGAGCGCGCGCGGGAGATGGGCGGCGAGGTGCGCGTCGGCAGCCAGCCCGGCGAAGGCTGCGAGGTCGAGGTCAACGTCCCCGTAGGTTCTTGAAGTCGGTCTGAACATTTCTTGCACGGGAGAGTTAACAATGACGAGCGGCGGAGAGATACGCATCATCGTAGTCGACGACCAGGCGGTCGTACGTCAGGGCTTCGTCTCGCTCATCAGCACCGTCGCGGACATGCGCGTCATCGCCGAAGGGACGAACGGGCGCGAGGCCGTCGCGCTCTACCGCGAGCACCGGCCAGACGTTGTGTTGATGGACTTGCGCATGCCCGAGATGGGCGGCGTCGAGGCCATCTCGGCGATACGGCGCGAGTTTTCGGGCGCGAAGGTCATAGTGCTTACGACCTACGACGGCGACGAGGACATCTACCGCTCGCTTCAGGCGGGCGCGCAAGGGTATCTGCTCAAGGACATGTTCTTCGACGAGTTGGAGGCGGCCATACGCGCGGTGCATGCGGGCGGGCGAAAGATTCCGGGTGTCGTGGCCGAGCGGCTCGCCGAGCGCATGAGCGGTTCGGACTTGACGGGCAGGGAGTTGGAAGTCTTAGTGCTAATCGTCGGCGGGCGCAGCAACAAAGAGATAGGCTCGGCGCTCGGCATCAGCGAAGCCACGGTCAAGAGTCACATCAACAGCATCCTCGGCAAGCTCGGCGTCACAGACCGCACGCAGGCCGCCACCACAGCCCTCCAGCGCGGCCTCGTCCACCTTCCCTGAGCGCGTAAACTTTAGTCGTGAGGCGTCAAACTAAAGTTTGAGTAAGAGCCTAGACCTTTGACTCATGACAGGCCGCGGCGTTCGGTGTTAACTTTCGCGTTGCCCGCTAAGATTTCCCGACTTGGGCGAGAGTGGCCGGAAGCCAATCCTTCCTCCTTTGTTGCAAACTGACCAAAGGCTTCCGACCTACTCGCTAACGCCCAAGTCGGGCACTCCTTTTTAATTCCATCAGATACTGTAGGCGCGTAGACAGAACCGCGAGCGGTAGCGACCGGGTGTCGAGTTACATAGAGCGTACGTGTTCGGTAACTCACACCCGCGAGGCTTCTGCTCGCGGTTCTGTCTGTGTGTCCCCTTAGAAAGAGATACGCGCGCCGAGCTGGACTTCGCGGCCGGGGGTGGCGGCCTCGGTGATGGTTCCGAACTGCGGCGTGTTGACGAAGCGGTTCGGGGTGCCGAGGTTCGTATGGTTCATGGCGTTGAATAGCTCGCCGCGAATCTGTAGGCGCAGCCTCTCCGTCAGGGCGAACTCGCGGTGCAGCGCAACGTCTAAAGTCTGCATGCCGGGGCCGTAGATGGTGTTGCGCCCGACGTTTCCGAAGGTGAAGGCGGCGGGCGTGGAGAAGGCTGCGGGGTTGAACCAGGCGTCGGCGGTGCGCGTGCCGGGGCCGAAGACTTGTTGGCCGGTGTAGTTCGCGCGGATGGGGTTCTCGCCGAGCAGCGTACCGGAGTTGGCCGTGTCGCCGAAGACGGAGATGGTTAAGGGGAAGCCGCTCTGAACCTGATAGACGGCGGCCAGTTGCCAGCCGCGCGTGAGCGAGTGCGCGAACCCACGACGCCCGACCGAGGGCAGGTCGTAGACGGTGCTCAAAGCGAAGCGGTGGCGTATGTCGCAGGCAGGGCCTTTCTCCAAAGAGAGGTCGAGGTTGTTCTGCGGGATGGCCGACTCGAACATCGGCGAGCGGAAGTCGGGCGCGTCCGTGAGACTCTTGGCGAAGGTGTAGTTTGCGAGCAGCGTCCAGCCGCGCGAGAAGCGTCGGCGCACGTTCGCGTAGCCCGCGTCGTACCAACTACGCGCGGAGTTCTCAAGAAGGTTGATGCCGCTGACGGGGAAGGTCGTGCTCGCGACGTTGATGCCTTCGGGCAGGACTGTGCCCGGCAGGAAGCTCAGGGTCGTGAAGGGGCGGCGCGGGCCGATTGCGCCGGGGCCCGCGGGCGCGTTGTTGATGAGGTGCGAGCGCTGCAAGTGCAGGCCGCGCGAGCCGAGGTAGCCGAGTTCGAGCGTCGTCGCCGCGCCGAGGCTCTTCTCGACCGAGGCGCTCCACTGCTCTATGTACTGCGCGGGCGCGTGCGGGTCGAAGGCCGCGAAGCTGACGGTCGTGCGGCCAAGCACGGGCTGGCCGAAGTCGAAGTGCGTGGCGACTATGCCTGCGGCGGGGGTGAAGTTGTCGCTCTGCTGCGTCTCGGGGAAGACGTAGGGGACGTTGTGGCGCTGGTTGCACCATGTGTTCATGTCCACGGGCGTGTAGAAGATGCCGAACGCGCCGTGGAAGACGAGCCCCCAACCCGGCACGTTGTGCGAGACGCCGAAGCGCGGCGCGAAGTTGAGCTTGTTCGCGTACATCAAACCTTCGGGAAAGCCCATCTGGCCGCCGACGAAGACGAAGGGGCGGCCGTCCTGAAACGTGAGGTTCGTGTTCGGGTAGCGTATGTCCGTGAGCGGGCTCATGTACTCGTAGCGAAGGCCGAGCTGAATCGTCGTGTTGCGCGTGAGTTGGAAGCTGTCCTGAACGAACGCGTCGGCGTACCACTGTCGCAACTGCATCTGCGGGATGCCCGCCTGTCGCTGCTTCACGGCCGGGAGCCCGAGGAGGAAGCTCGCGAGCGCCGAGCCCGTGCCGTCGTTCGTCGCGGTCTGCGTGGTGAAGCCGTTGGTGAATTGGTAGTAGCCTCGGTTCTGGAAGAAGCCCCACATCGGCCAGATGAAGTGTCGGTAGCTGCCGCCGAGCTTGAGCGAGTGGCGGCCTATCTGCCAGCTAAGCGTGTCGCGCCCTTCGAGTATCGTGTCCCATGCGTGCATCGGCGTGGCGACGAAAGTGTCGCCCATTGGCGAGTAGCCCTGCACGTTGAAGTAGGGCGCACCGTATGCGCCCTGCCCGCCGAAGCCTACGCCCTGTATGCCGAGTTCGGAGACGATGTCGTTCGCTTCGCTGTTCTCCGACGAGCGGTGCATCGAGAGACGCGAGACGGTGACAGTCGCCATGTTGACGACGTTCGGGTTGAAGACGCGCGTCCAGCCCGCCACGCCGTGCTGCGAGAGGTTGTCGTGGAGCGCGCCGAAGCCCGGAAGGTTCTGCGGCGTGAAGCCGCGCTCGCTGCTGAAGGAGTAGCGAGCGAAGAGGCTGTCGCCCCGGCCGAAGGTCTGGTCGAAGCGGACGGTGGCCTGATCCGTCGTGTGGTGCATGTCGCGCACGTCGAGATAGTTGTTGCAGTCCGCGCCCGCGCCGAAGACCGTCGGCGCGCCCATCATCGTCATGCCGCAACCGTTCATGCCCATCTCCATGTTCGGGCGCGGGACATACTTCTGTAGGAAGAGCCGCGCCTGTGGGCTGATGAGGTTCGACGGGATGACGTTGCCGGGAAAGGGATCGCGTATGACCTGCGGGTTTGCGGGGCTGATGGGCTTCGTCGGGTCGAAGCTCGGGTTGGCGTGCGAACTGAAGGGGTTATAGATGGTCGTGCCGCTCATCTGGAAATCACCGCCGATCTCTTCGGCCGTGGGCACGGTCTGCGTCATCGTCATCGCCTGCGTGAGACGCAAGCCCTCGTAGTTGACGAAGAAGAAGCTCCTGTTGCGTTTGATGGGGCCGCCGATTGATCCGCCGAAGTTATTCCTGACCAGATGCTTCGACGCGTCGTCCATCTGGTTGAAGGTGCGCGCGTCGAGCGCGTCGTTGCGCAGGAACTCGTAGAGCGTCCCGTGAAAGTCGTTCGTCCCCGTGCGCGTCACGATGTTTATCTGGCCGCCGCCCGCGCCGCCCATCTCCGCCGAGTAGCTGCCGGTCTGCACGCGGAACTCCTGAACGGCGTCGGGCGAGGGGCTCAGGTTCAAGGTGTTGAAGGTCGGGTCGGTATTGGTCGCGCCGTCGAGTAGAAAGTAGTTCGCGTTCGGGCGGTTGCCGCCGATGCTGACGGCCGAGCGCTGGCCGGGTCGCCAGTAGAGCGGGCTCATGTCGCCCGCCTGCGCGCCGTGGCTCTCGTGCGCGCCGGGGACTGTCAGCACGAGGTCTATCAGCATGCGGCCGTTCAAGGGCAGACTCCGCACGGACTTCGGCTCGACGACTTCGCCGACGCTCGCATCCGTCGTGCGCAGCACGGCCGCCTCGCCTTTGACTTCGACGCTCGTGCTTATCTCCGAAACCTTCAGGTCAACGTCGAGCGTCAACTGCTGGCCGACCTCGACGTTGACGGCGCGCGTCTGCGTTGCGAACCCTTTGGCCTCGATTGTCAGCTCATACTCGCCGGGCAGAAGGCCCGTGAGCTGGAACGCGCCCTGCTCGTTGGTCGTCACCTGCCGCAGAGCGCGCGTGCCGGTCGAGGTGGCGCGCACGCTCGCGCCCGGCACGGCCTGCCGCTGCGGGTCGAAGACCGTCCCGCTCAGGGTCGCGTAGTTGCTCTGGGCGGAAGCGTGCGAAGCGGCGAAGCAGAGTAGAAGGACGAGGGAGAGCAGGGTGAACCTTGACATGGAAGTTTACCTCTCAAATGTTGCGGCAAAGAGCCGCCGCCTTCTTGAGCTACGTCGAAGCGCGCGGCGGAGGGGCGGAAAGCCCGCCTCTTAAACGGTCGCCCGTAAGGCCGGGACGAAAGCCGCGCTGGTGTTGTGCTGACTGTGACTGAAGAGGTGGACGGAAGCGAGCCGCACGCGCTTGCGGATGCGGCCCACATGCTCTGTTTCAGATTGCGCTCGAAAGCTAACACGAAGCGGGCCGGTACACATGAGACTGAGGTTGGACGGTCGTCTCAAACTTAGGTTGGAAACCACACTGGCGTGGGCCGACTCGTTCGCTGAGGCTTCGGCTAGAGCAGAAGCGTCTCGACGCGGTGCGCGTGAACCATCTCTTCGCAGGGCGACCATGCGAAGACCGTAAAGCGCCCGTCCTGCGACGCGACGAGCGCGACCGCGCCCTTCTGATCCTGCACGAACTGCGCGGCCGAGAGGTGCCGCGTGCCGCCTAGCTGCACGGGGTTGACGACCACGGCCGAGTCGCCGACGACGGGCTCGGTCAAGACCACGTGCTCGACCTGCGCGCCGCCCTCGCGCCGACCTATCTTCGCGCCGAAGGTGAGCACCTCGAAGCGTTCGTTAATCAACGCCGCGCCGTCAACGGCCGTGAACCCCGCGACCATCTCGACGGCGTCTATCAGAGACTCTTGCCAGATGGTCGTCGCGCCCTCGGCCGCTTCGCGCCGCATCAGCTCCGCGAGTTCCGAGTAAGGCGGCTCGGCCGCGTAGGGCACGGGGCGCACGATTGACTCGCGCCACTCGTTTGACCCTTCGGGGACGACGAGGAGCGAGCCGCCGCGCCCGTGCGTGCGCATCGAGGCCGCGAGCTGCAAGAGTACGTTGACCGAGTCCGCCGAGGGCTCGGGCGCGCCGAAGCCGAGCAGATGAGTTAGAAGCTCCGGGCAGTCGGGCAAGGAGGTGCCGCGCTCGTCAACGAACTTCACCGAGTCGCCTTCGAGCACGACGACGTTCACGAACTTGCCCGTCTCGCGCCCACGTCGGTACTTGATGACGAGCAGTCCCGGCGCTACGACTTCGAGCACGAAGCAGATGCGCGGCACGTCGCGCGTCGTGCCCCATACGCAGAGGCTCGCGCCGTCGCGCCAGACGCCGAGGTGTATGCCGGGGCGTTCGACCGCTGGCGCGAGGCGCGAGAGCGCGATGGGGTCGAGCGGCAGACGTTGCTCGAAGCGAAGCGGGCTGCCCGCCTGCTCGGGCTGAAGGAAGGCGAGAGAAATCTTCGGCGTGTAACCCTCTTCACGTCGCAAGCTCGCCCAGAATGCGGCGTCAACTATTGCCTCAATCGCCGAAGCGTCGGGCACGTCCGCGAGCCCGCCCTTCCCCTTCTCGCGCGCGGTCGCGATGCGACGCGCGAAGTGCTCGTGCGTCGTAACGGAGATGGCACGCGCCACCGGATACGCGGGGCCTTTGATGGTCAAACTCATATCGCTCACGTCTGTTGGGCCGAAGTCTAATCTTATGTTAGCTTCACGTCTTCAGGCAAAGAAGCTAACGGCCGACGGCTAATAGCTGACAGCTACAGATCAATCTTGAGGTCGAAATCATGGACGCCATCGAAAAGTTTCTATCACTCTTCACGACGCACGCACGACGGGCCGCGTCTCTCTTCGTCTTCACGCTCTGCGCGACTGTTCTCGCGTCGGCGCAGGGCTACGACGAGAATGCGTATTCGGGTCTGCGCTGGCGACTCGCGGGGACGCACCGCGCCGGGCGCGTGACGGCCGTCGCAGGCATACCCGGTCAGCCGTCAATCTACTACATGGCGACGCCCGACGGCGGGGTCTGGAAGACGACGGGCGGCGGTGCGGTCTGGGAGCCCATCTTCGACGCTGCGCGCGTCTCTTCAGTCGGCGCGCTCGCGCTCGCGCCGTCGAACCCGGAGGTCATATACGTCGGCACGGGCGAGGAGACGGAGGGCGACGGGGTCTACAAGTCAACGGACGGCGGGCGTACGTGGACTAACGTGGGCCTGCGCGAGACGCGTTACATCTTCTCCATCATCGTTGACCCGCGCTCGCCGGACACCGTGCTCGTCGGCTCGTTCGGCGACCCCGTCTCCGGCGCGGGGCGCGGCATCTACAGGACGACGGACGGCGGCAAGACGTGGCGGCAGGTGCTCTCGACGGGCGACCGCGCAGGGATAGCCGACATGTGCGCCGCGCCGGGCGATGCGCGCACCATCTACGCCGCGACGTGGACGGGCCGTCCGCTTCCGAACGACAAGCGCCCGCCGATCATGTCGGAGGTCTTCAAGTCAACGGACGGCGGCGCGACGTGGCGACAGTTGAGCGGCGCTGGATTGCCCGAGAGTTCGCGCGGGCGCATAGGCGTCGCGGCGGCTCCGAAAGCGGGGCGCGTCTACGCGATTATGAATCAGGGCTTCTTCCGCTCGGACGACGGCGGCGAGCACTGGACGCGCTCGACCACGGATGCGCGCGTCGTCGGTAGTGGCTACTTCGGCCGCACCTTCGCAGACCCGCGCGACGCGGAGACGGTCTACGTCGTGCAGACCTCGACCTACCGTTCGACTGACGGGGGCCATACCTTCGAGGCTTGGAAGGGCACGCCGAGCGGCGAGGACGACCACGTGCTCTGGATAGACCCGCAGGACACAAAGCGCATCCTGATGGGGACTGACCAGGGCGCGACCATCACGCTCGACGGCGGGCGCACCTGGAGCCTCTGGTACAACCAACCGACGGGCCAGCTCTACCACGTCATCACGGACGACGGGTTCCCTTACTACGCGTACGCCGCACAGCAGGACAGCGGCTCGGTCGCCGTGCCGTCGCGCAGCGACTACGGCCGCATAACCTTCCGCGACTGGTTCTCGACGGGCGCGTTCGAGAGCGGCTACGTCGCGCCCGACCCGAAGGACTCTAACCTCATCTACTCAATCGGCTGGTACGGCACGGTGCTTCGACTCGACCGACGGACAGGGCAGCTTGCGACCGTCTTCGTCCCCGGCCCGAAGTACCGTTACACATGGGAGACGCCGCTCGCCTTCTCGCCCTCTGACCGAAAGACTCTCTACGTCGGCATGCAGAGCGTGCTCGCCACGGACGACGGCGCGAAGACCTGGCGCGAGATAAGTCCAGACCTGACCGTGAAGGCGGGGACGCAGACCGCGCAGTCAACGACGAACGCGCCCTCGCGCGCGGGCCACGCCGAGATTGAAGAGGCGGAGCGCGAAGGCGTAGGAGCGTTTGAAGAAGCGGACGCGCCGCAGGCTTCGGGGCCGCCGCAGGGCGAGATTCTTTCGGTCGCGCCTTCGGCCGTGCAGGCGGGCGAGATTTGGGTGGGCACGAGCACCGGGCTCGTGCAGCTTACGCGCGACGGCGGCAGGACGTGGCGCGAAGTGACGCCGCCCGGACTTTCCGAAGGCTCGCGCGTCCGCCGCATCGAGGCTTCGCCGACTGACGCCGAGACGGCATATGCCACCGCCGCCGGCCCGCGCGGCGATCTCAATCCTTACGCCTTCCGCACGCGCGACGCGGGCCGCACGTGGCAGAAGATTACCAACGGCCTTCCCGCACGCGGCTTCGCACACGTCGTCCGCGAAGACCCCGCGCGAAAAAATCTACTCTACGCGGGCACGGACAAGGGCGCGTTCGTCTCCTTCGACGGCGGCGACAACTGGCGTCCGCTACAACTTAATCTTCCCGTCTCGCCCGTGCGAGACCTCTACGTACACGCGAACGATCTCGTCGCCGCCACATACGGCCGCGGCCTATGGATTCTCGACGACATCTCGCCGCTCCGACAACTCGACGACAGCGTGACCGCACGCGCGCGTCTCTTCAAACCGACGAACGCCGTGCGCGTGCGCTGGGACAACTGGCAGGAGACTCCGCTCGAAGCCGAGACGCCCGCGGGCGAGAACCCGCCCGACGGCGCACTGATTGACTACTACCTGAAGTCGCCCGCGCGCGAGGTGACGCTCGACATACGCGACTCGCGCGGCGTAGTCGTGCGACGGTTCACCAACTCGCCGCCCGCGTCCAACGACCTTCCCGCGAACGTACCCGTCTACTGGTTCGCGCCGCCCGAAGTCTTAACGTCGAAGCCCGGACTCAACCGCTTCGTCTGGAATCTGCGCCTCTCTGACCCGCCCGCGCTCCCCTTCGGCTTTCGCGGAGGACGCCTCGACTACGTAGAGTTCACGCTGCCCGACAACGCCGTGCCCGGCAAGACTCCGCGCCGACAGCCGCCGGGGCCGCTCGTCACGCCCGGCGAATACGAGTTGGTGCTCACAGTTGACGGCGAGACTTTCCGACAGCCGCTCACCGTCACACCAGACCCGCGCGTGCGCGTCGCGCCGGAAGACCTCGCCGCGCAACTCGAACTCGCGGGCTCGATATCGGAGATGATGCAGACGAGTTACGACGCGTACAACTACGTGACGGCGACGCGCGCGGCGCTCGCCGAGCGGATGAAGACACTTTCGGGCAACACCTCCGCGAAGGATTCCGCGGACGCGGCCGCCGCGCTCGACAAAGAGCTTGCGTTAATCGCGGACGGCGACGAACCCGAAGGTTTCGGCTTCGTCAACCGCGACCTGTCGCGCTACATGACGATGGTCGAGAGCGGCGACGTGCGCCCCGCCGAGTCGGCGCGTGGGCGCGTGAGCGACTCGTGCAAGACGCTGCGCGCAGACCTCGCGCGCTGGCGGCTCGTGAACGAGAAGGCCGTGCCGACCTTCAATACGTTGCTCGGGAAGTACGGCGTCGCGCCGCTCCCCGTCACCTCCGTCGCGCCCGACCCGAAGTGCGTCGAGTGAGACGCCATCGAAATTTGAAGTTTAAGAAGCCAGCGCGTGACCCGTCGCTGTTAGTCTTAACGCGAACCAGAAATCCGCAAGGGAGAAGTCAATTGCTTAAGACACTTGGTTACGCGACAGAGGGGCCGAAAGAGTCCCTCAAGCCCTTCGACTTCGAGCGGCGCGACGTGGGCGCGCGCGACGTGCTCATTGAGATTCAATACTGCGGCGTCTGCCACTCCGACATACATCAGGCGCGCGACGAGTGGGGCGGCTCTATCTTCCCGATGGTGCCGGGGCACGAGATAGTGGGGCGCGTGGCGCGCGTCGGCACTGACGTGACGCGCTTTCGTGAGGGCGACATCGCCGGGGTCGGCTGCTTCGTCGACTCTTGCCGCGTCTGCGCCAACTGCCGCGAAGGCTCCGAGCAGTACTGCGAGAATCACCTTGTCTCTACATACAACGGCACGGAGCGGGACGAGAAGACTCCGACCTACGGCGGCTACTCGACGCAGATAGTCGTTGACGAAAGCTACGCTCTCAGCATCCCTCGGGGGCTTGAGCTTGCGAACGTCGCGCCGCTGCTCTGTGCGGGGATAACGACCTACTCGCCTCTGCGAAGGTTTAAGGTCGGTGAAGGGCAGCGCGTCGGCGTCGTGGGCCTCGGCGGACTCGGGCACATGGGCGTGAAGCTGGCGGCCTCGATGGGCGCGGAGGTGACGGTCTTCAGCACGTCGAAGGGGAAGGAGGCGGACGCCGTCGCGCTCGGCGCGCACAAGTTCGTCGTGACGAAGGAGCCGGGGAGCCTCGAAGCGCTCGCGGGCAAGTACGACTTCATACTCGACACCGTGAGCGCGCCGCACGACCTCAACGCCTACCTGAACCTTCTTCGCAGAGAGGGCGTGATGGTGATCGTCGGCGCGCCCGAGAAGCCTTCGGAGGTCGCGGCCTTCTCGCTCATCTCGAACGGCCGCACGCTCGCGGGCTCGATGATAGGCGGCATACGCGAGACACAGGAGATGCTCGACTACTGCGCCGAGAAGAACATCACCTCCGACGTGGAGGTCATCCCCATCCAGCGCATAGAGGAAGCCTACGAACGCACAGTGCGCGGCGACGTGCGCTACCGCTTCGTCATAGATATGAAGTCTCTCCGCGACTGAGCGCACAAACAGAACCGCCTGCGTTAGCGGGCGGGTGTCGGCAAGATTAACCACAGAGACACAGAGGCACGGCTAGTTGAGTATTAGCCGTGCCTCTGTGTCTCTATGGTTATTCCTGTCCTTATCAACCGTTACTGCTTTCCGGCGGGTGCGGGCCTGGCGCAGCGGAAGCCTACGAAGTCGCGTGCGCCGTCGGGCGGATGGCTGTCGCGGTAGGCGTTGCGTAGGTTGACGGGGGAGCCGCCGTAGCTGCCGCCGCGTATGACTCGGCGCGTGGTGATTGTGTAGAAGGTGTCGTCTAAGAACAGATTGCCTCCGGCGACGGGGTTGACCTGAGCGGATGCGTTGTAAGGCCCCCACTCGTCGAGCGTGTACTCCCAGACGTTCCCGGCCATGTCGAAGAGGCCGTAGCCGTTGGCCGGGTAGCTGCCGACGCGCATGGTCGTGCCCGTGCCGCTCCCGCCGTAGTTGGCGAGCGTCTTGTTAACCGGCTCGTCGCCCCAGGGGAACGCCTTGTCGGAGAGGCCGCCGCGCGCGGCATACTCCCATTCGGCTTCGGTCGGCAGGCGCTTGCCCATCCAGCGGCAGTATGCGACGGCCGCGTACCAGCTAACGTTCGTGACGGGGTGGTCGGCCCGCTCCTTCGGATAGTTGTCGCCGTCCCAGTGCTTGAGGTAGTTGCCGTTGTGGTAGCGCGCCTCGATGCTACCCGGCCGCCACGGAGGATTGCTGTCGAGGAACTTCTTGTAGAGCGCGTTGGTGACTTCGCGCCTGTCCATGTAGAAAGCGCCGAGGGTGACCGTGTGTCGCGGGGCTTCGCCCGAGAAGAGTTCGGCGCGTTTGACGGCGAAGGCTTGTTGGAGTCTCGGAAACTCCGAAGGGTCTGTGCCCATCCGAAACGTTGCGCCGCGAATAAGGGAGATCGAGCCGCCTCGCGCGACGGCCGTTTCCGCGCGTGTTGTGGATGCGGCGGCGGCGCGTAAGCCTGTGCGTCGATGACCCGCGTAGGTCAGTAAGAGGAGTGTGAGCGCGGCGGCGATGAGCGCGAGACTCGACGTACGTTGCCCTGACATCAAAGCTCTCCGGCGTCGGCCGAAATCGTAGAACGTTCCGATTATTCCACGGAGAAACCGACGCGTTCGGCCGCGGTGCGGTTGGTTGTTCGGTCCGTGGCCGTCAACTGTAGGACGTAGCGGCCCGGCGGCAGTTGCTCAAGCGAAAGCTCCGACCAGAAGGGGAGGCGCGCGGGGTCGGCCGTAGACGGCACTTTGAGCGGCTGTGTGTTGATGAGCGGCGTCGTCCCTCGAAAGACCTGCGCCTGAACCTGCACGTCGCTAGCTTCGCGCCCGCCCGAGCGCGCGGCGTTGTAGACGTAAGTCTGGAAGCGTAGGACGCTCGCGCGCGCGAAGCGGTGGTCAACGTCAACGACGAGCGAGCGCGGTCGGCTCGTCGCTCCTTCGGCGGCGGGGGCCGCTTCGAGATTACGCTCGCCGAGAAAGATACTGCTAAGGGCGAAGTCGCCCTTCGTGAGGTCGGGAATTTCGACCCACTGCATTGCGCCTCCGACGCGACCCGTGGCGCGGTCGCGCAGGACTACGCGCACCTGATATAGGCCGGGCTTCAGGCGAAGTCGTTGATGCCAGATGAGGGGCTGTGAGGCTTCGGGGTCGGCCGGGTCGGGAGTGATGGTTAACAACTGTTTGAAGCTTCCGAACTGACCCCGGTCGTCTATGGCCGCGCCCGCCACGTCCACGAGGGCCTTGCGCTTGTCTCCCGCCGAATCGAAGTCGAAGGCCGTCCGTCCCAACTGCATAGAGATGTTTAAGACCGTGCCCTGCTCGCCCGTGTCGAGATAGCCGGCCGAGAGC
>JBJMGR010000223.1:0-11214 GCA_045807805.1 Pyrinomonadaceae bacterium
CCCATCGACCACCCGTCCGAGACGATGTGGTGCATCGTCAAGAGCGCCACGTGCTCCTCCTCCCCCAGCCTCAGCAGTTGCGCCCGCAAGAGCGGCCCGCGCGAGAGGTCGAAGGGCAGACGCGCCTCCTCGCCCGCCAGCCTTGTGGCCTCCGCCTCGCGCTCCGCCTCCGCCAGGTGCGACAAGTCCGTCACCGGCAGCGCGATGCCCGACGCCGGCTCGACCACCTGTCTGGGCTCGCCGCCCGCCTCGACGAAGCGGGTGCGCAAAGCCTCGTGCCGTCGCACGATCTCGCACAGCGTCCTTCTCAACGCCTCGACCTCCAACGCCCCCGAGAGCCGGACGGCGGCCGGCGAGTTGTAGAACGCGCTCCCGCCCTCCAACCGGTCGATGAACCACAGACGCTGCTGCGCGAACGACAGCGGCGCGCTCTCGCCCCGCTCGACCCTCACCACCGGCGGCGGCACGCTCCCTTCCTCACCCCGCAGCCGCGCCTCGACCTGCGCGGCCATCCCCTCGACCGTCGGCGACTCGAAGAGCGCACGCAGCGGCAACTCCACCCCGCAGGCTTCTCTCACCCGCGAGACCAACTGCGTCGCCAGAAGTGAGTGGCCGCCCAACTCGAAGAAGTTATCCGTCGGGCGCACGCGGCCCACCTTGAGCAGCCCGGCCCACACGCCGCACAGCAACTCCTCGACCAGCGTGCGCGGCCCGTCGTCATCCGCATCCGAGGCCGACATCTCGGGCTCGGGCAGCGCCTTGTGGTCAACCTTCCCGTTCGGCGACAGCGGCAGCGAGTCGAGCATGACGTAGGCGGCGGGAGCCATGTACTCCGGCAGCCTCGACAGCAGATGCGAGCGCAACTCACTCGCCTGCGGCGCGACGCCTTCGGCCGCGACGACGTAAGCGGCGAGCGACCTCTCCGCGCCCTGACCGCCGCGTGCTATCACCACGCACTCGCGCACGGCCGGATGTTCGGCGAGCGCCGACTCTATCTCGCCAAGCTCGATGCGGAAGCCACGGACTTTGACCTGATTATCAATGCGCCCCAAATACTCCACCTCGCCCGAGGGGAGGCGGCGCGCTAAGTCGCCCGTGCGGTAGAGCCGCGCGCCCGGCTCCGAAGAGAACGGGTCGGGGATGAAGCGGGTGGCGGTGAGCGCGGGGCGGCGCAGGTAGCCGGAGGCGAGGCCGTCGCCGCCGATGAAGAGTTCGGCCGGGACGCCGACCGGAACCGGCTCCAAACGCTCGTCCAGAAGGTGTATCTGTGTGTTAGCGATGGGCCGCCCGATGGGAACCACGCGGCGCTCGTTCGGGGCGCACGCCCAGAAGGTCACGTCCACGGAAGCTTCGGTCGGGCCGTAGAGGTTGTGCAGTTCCGCTCCGAGCCGTGCGAAGAACTGTTCCTGCAACTCGTAGGAGAGCGCCTCGCCGCTGCACATCACTTTCTTCAGCGAGGTGCACTGCTCGACGTCCTTCGTCTGAAGGAAGACTTGAAGCATGGAGGGGACGAAGTGCAGGATCGTAATGCGCTGCTCCTTAATCACCTCGACGAGATATTCACTGTCCTTATGCCCCTCGGGGCGCGCCATCACCAGACGCGCGCCGAACAGAAGCGGCCAGAAGAACTCCCAGACCGACACGTCGAAGCTGTACGGCGTCTTCTGCAAGACGCGGTCGTCGGCGCCGATTTGGTACTCTTCCTGCATCCAGAAGATGCGGTTGCGTATCCCGGAGTGCGGGATCGTCACGCCCTTCGGCTGCCCCGTCGAGCCGGAAGTGTAGATGACGTACGCGAGGTCTTCCGAAGAGACTTCGACCCGCGGGTTGTCCGCGCTCTGTCGCGCGATAACGTCCCGCTCAGAGTCGGGACACAGCACGCGCGTGTCGCACCCCGAAACCCTCTCGGTCAGATGTTGCTGCGCCAGAATGACGCGCGCTCCGGCGTCCTCGACCATGAAGGAGAGGCGTTGCGTCGGGTAGGCCGGGTCGAGCGGCAGGTAGGCCGCGCCCGCCTTGAGCGTGGCGTAGAGCGCGACGACCATCTCGACCGAGCGCTCCATGAGGATGCCGACGACCGCGCCGCGACGGACGCCCGAGTCCCGCAACTGGCGGGCGAGTTGGTTGGCCCGCGCGTTGAGTTCCGCGTAGGAGAGCGTCACGCCTTCGCTCGTCAGCGCCCCGGCGTCGGGCGTGCGCGCGACCTGCGCCTCGAAGAGTTGGTGGAGGCACGGCTCGCCCTCGTACTCCCTCGGCGTCTGGTTCCAAACGCGGAGCGACTCCTGCTCGGAAGCGGTCAGCAGAGTGAAGTCGGAGATGCGGCAGTCGGGGTTCGCCACGACCGCCGACAGAAGCGTGTGCAGATGGCCGACCATGCGCTTGACGGTCTGCGCGTCGAAGAGGTCGGACATGTACTCAAGCGTCCCCGTCAAACCTTCCGGCCCCTCGGTCAGCGTGAGGCCGAGTTCGTACCGCGCGGACTCGCCCGGCAGCTTGAACGGCTCAAGGGTCAGGCGCGGCATCGAGAGGCTACTCATCGGCGCGTTCTGAAGGACGAACATCGCCTGAAAGAGCGGCGAGTGGCTCATGCTGCGCTTGGGCTGAAGCTCCTCGACCAACTTCTCGAACGGCACGTCCTGATGCGCATAGGCCCCTAAGGAGACCTCCTTGACCCTCGACAGCAACTCGCGGAAGGTCGGCTCGCCCGACAGATCCGTGCGCATGATGAGCGTGTTGATGAAGAGTCCGATTAACCCTTCCGTCTCGGCCCGCGAGCGCCCGGCGATGGGCGAGCCGACCAGAACGTCCTGCTGCCTCGCGTAGCACGAGAGCAGGAGTTGGAAGGCGGCGAGCATCGTCATGTAGAGCGTCGCGCCCTCGCGCCTCGACAACTCCTTCAAAGCCTCCGCCAGTTCGACCGGCAGCTTAACGACCTCGTGCGCGCCGCGATGGCTCTGGACGGCCGGGCGCGGCCGGTCGGTCGGCAGATTCAGGATGGGGAGTTCGCCGCCGAGTTGACCGCGCCAGTAACTCATCTGCGCGTCGAGCACCTCGCCCTGTAAGCGCTGGCGCTGCCAGACGGCGTAGTCGGCGTACTGAATCGGGAGTTCGGGGAGCGGTGACTCTTCGCCGCGACTATAAGCCTCGTAGAGCGCCGCCACCTCTTTGACTAACACGCCCATTGACCAGCCGTCCGAGACGATGTGGTGCATCGTGAAGAGTGCGACGTGCTCCTCTTCGGAGAGGCGCAGCAGTTGCGCGCGCATGAGCGGGGCTTCAGAGAGGTCGAAGGGTCGGCGCGCCTCCTCGGTCGCAAGCCTCGCCGCCTCCGCCTCGCGCTCCGCTTCGGTCAGGTACGACAAGTCAGTGACCGGAAGCGAGAGCGTGACGGACTCGTCTATGATCTGCACCGGCTGCCCGCCGACCGACACGAAGCTCGTCTTCAGAGCCTTGTGGCGACGCATGATCTCGTTCAGCGTGCGCTCAAGGATGGCCACGTCGAGCCGCCCTCGGAAGCGGAAGGCCGAGGCGAGGTTGTAGAAGGAGCCGCCCGGTTCGAGTTGATCTATGAACCAGAGCCGCTGCTGCGAAAAAGAGAGCGGCGGCAGGCGCGAGATCAGCGTCGCACGTTTTTCGGGCGAGAGCGCGGCCAGACGTTGAAGAAACTTGCTCATTGCGAACGATCCTTTATCCCAACAAAAACTTCCGGTCTTCTTTCCGATGAATGAAGCGCCCTTCTCAGGAAGAGAACTCCAACTCCGCGAATAGGTCGTCAATCGAACTGCTGTGCTGCCGCTCGATGCGCGCGTGCGACGCTTCCGCCTCGACGGCTTCGGCCCGCGGCTCTTGCAGCAGCGCGGCCAGCCCCGCCGCCGTCGGAGCCTCGAAGAGCGTGCGCAGTGGCAAGTCAACCCGGAAACTCTCGCGCAGGCGCGACATCAACTGAATGCCGAGCAGCGAGTGGCCGCCGAGTTCGAAGAAGTTGTCGTGGATGCCCACGCGCTCGACGCCGAGCAGCGCCTCCATGATCTCGACGACCGCCCGCTGCACGTCGTTCTCGGCGGCCACGAAGTCCGACTGTAAGTCCGGGCGCGCGTGGAGCGGAGCGGCTTCGCCGCCCGCCTCCGTCGCGGTCGCGTTCGCCTGACGCGGGTTGACCCAGCGGGCGAGGCGTTGCTGCAAGTCGCCCGTCGAGACGACCGCGCGCGCGAGGTCGCCCGCCGCGAGGATTCGGCGCAACGCCTCCAAACCTTCCTCCGGCGTGAGGGCCAACTCGGCTTGCAGGCGGGTCGCGTCCGTCTCGCCCATCTGCCAGCCGTCCCAGTTCACGCTCACCCAGGGCACGTGGCTGTGCCGGTTGTGCGCGTGCACGTAGGAGTCCATGAAGGCGTTCGCGGCGGAGTAGGCGCTGAAGCCGAGGCCGCCGAGGACGGACGAGAGGGAGGAGAAGAGGACGCAGAAGTCGAGCTCCTTCTCACGCAGCACCTCTTCGAGGACGAACAGCCCGGCGACCTTCGAGCGAAACTGTCGCTCGCTGTGCCGACGGTCTGTCTCGCCGAAAGACTTCATCGTCGCCGGGCCGAGCGTGTCGGCGGCCGCGTGGAAGACGCCGTGGAGTTGACCGAAACGGCCCTCCGCTTGGGCCACGGCCTTCTTCATCTGCGACTCGTCGGCAACGTCGGCCTGAACTATCAGCACCTCGCCGCCCGCGGCCTCGACGGCCTGAAGCTTCTTGATCTTGACGCTGGTTCGGTCGTCCTCGTCGTGAGTCTCAAGCCACTCGGCCCACTCGCCGCGCGCGGGGAACGAGCCGCGGCCGACGAGCGTCAGTCTGGCCCCGAGAGCGGCGAGGTCGTTCGCCACTTCGAGAGCGATGTTGCCGAGCCCGCCCGTAATCATGTAAGAGCCGCCCGGCCGCGGTCCGCGCGCGAGGTCGTCGCCGCCGTCCAGACGCACGGGCTCGAAGCTCTGCGACCAACGCTGCGTGCCTCTGTACGCGACCACCGCGTCGCGCGCCTCCGCCTCCAACTCCGACAGCAGTTGCGCGGCCTGCTTCCGCCTCAAGCGCGGGGCGGAAGCAGGGGCTTCGATGTCTATGCTGCGGCAGGAGAGCGAGGGGTACTCCTGCGGGATGACGGTGCAGGGGCCGAGGACGGTTGACTTGGCCGCCTCCGGCGTCTCGGCTCCGGTCAACGCCTGCATGTCGCTGGTCACGACGCAGACCTCGACGGCCGCACCGGGCATGCGTCCGGCGACGGCCTGACAGAGATAGATGAGACTGTAGTAGCCGTTGTATTGAGCGTCCTCGAAGGCGCGCGCTGCATCCGCGGACTCGGCGCGCGCGCCGACGCCCCAGAGGTGCACGACCTTCGAAGGCTCAATGCCGCGCTCCGCGAGCGACGCGAACAGCGCGTCGTAATCTTCGCGTCCGCGCGGGTTGATCGTGTAATGCCCCTCGCCGTCCGCGCCGAAAGCCTCGCCGGCCCTGACGCCGACGACGCGGCGACCGCGCGCCGACAACTCGCCGAGGATGTCCGCGCCGAGGCCGCTCTCGTCCGTGAAGAGGAGCCACGCGGAGTCGTCGGCCGCGTGCGCCGCCGCCGCGCGCGCGCGCCGCCAAGAGGGAACGTAGAACCAATCGGACAAGTCCGACAACTTACCCGACGCGACCTTCGGGGCGCTCTCGGCCACGACGCGCGGCTCAATCCAATAGCGCGTGCGCTCGAAGGGATAGGTCGGCAGAGAGAGTCTGTGACGAATCTCGTTGCTGTAGTAACCGTCCCAGTCGATGTGCGCGCCCGCGAGCCAGAGCTTGCCGAGCGCGCGGAGCAGGAACTCCACGTCCGACGCGGCCTCGCGCGGGTGGCGCAGCGTCGAAAGGACGCTGTTCGAGTCGCCCGCCTGCTGTCTGGCGAAGGTGCTGAGGGCCATGCCCGGCCCGACTTCGAGCAGGATGATTTCGGGAATCTCAAGCAGCCTGCGGACGCCGTCGGCGAAGAGGACGGCCTGACGCAGTTGCCTGCTCCAGTACTCGGGGCTCGTCGCCTCTTCGTCCGTGATCCAGTCGCCGGTGACGTTCGAGACGAAGGGCGTCCGCGGCGCGTTGAGTTTGACGCGGCGCACGAGATCCGCGAACTGCCCGACCACGGGTTGGAACATGAAGGAGTGGAAGGCGTGTGAAGTGTGCAGACGGCGCGACGAGATGTTGCGCTCGGGCAACTCTATCTCAAGCTCCGCGACGGCCTGCGCCTCGCCCGACACGACGCACAGGTCGGGCGCGTTAATGGCCGCGAGCGAAAGCCGCTCGTCGAGCAGCGGCAACACGTCTTCGGCCGCGGCCTGCACGCTCAGCATCACGCCGCGAGCCACCGCGTTCATCAACTCCCCTCGGGCCGCGACCAGCGAGAGCGCGTCTTCGAGCGAGAAGACCCCGGCCAGGCACGCGGCGACGTACTCGCCGACGCTGTGCCCGATGAAAGCCCGAGGCTGCACGCCCCAACTCATCAGCAGCCGCGCCAACGCATACTCGACGACGAAGAGGGCGGGCTGCGTGAAGCGCGTCTGGTTGAGCAGGCGCTCGGCCTCTTCCGCACGGTTCGCGGGCGGGAAGAGGAGTTCGCGCAGGTCGAGCCCGAGGTGCGATTCGAGAAACTCGGCGCAGTAGTCCACGTACTCGCTGAAGAGCAACTCCTCGTTATACAACTCGCGCGCCATGCCCGCGTACTGCGAGCCCTGACCCGTGAACATGAAGGCCACGGGGCGCTCGCGCTCTTCGGCGGATACGGCCGTGAAGACCTTCGTCCTGTCGTTGGCTCGCAGCGCGGCCGCGGCCTCTTCGGCGTCGCGACACAAGACCACACGGCGTTGGCCGAACCTCTTGCGCCCCTTGTGCAACGTGTAGGCCACGTCGGCGAGCTTGGCGTCCTTGTTCCGGCGCAGGTGCTCGCTCAAGTTCACGGTGGCCTGCTCAAGCGACGCGGCCGTCCGGGCCGAGACGGTGAGCAGTTGCCACATGCGCGAGGGGCCGGAGTTCTCTCTGTCGGGCGCTTCTTCGAGGACGACGTGCGCGTTCGTCCCGCCGATGCCGAAGGAACTGACGCCCGCGCGCCGGGGCGTGCCCTGCGTCTCCCACGGCCGCAACTCGGCGTTGACGTAGAAGGGGCTGTTGGCGAAGTCGGCCTTCGGGTTCGGGGTCGTGAAGTGAAGACTCGGCGGGAGTTGCTTATGTTTGAGCGCCTGCGCCGTCTTAATCAGCCCGGCCACGCCCGCCGCCGTGTCGAGGTGGCCGACGTTCGTCTTCAGAGAGCCGACGCCGCAGAAGTTCTTCTTCGAGGTCTGCGCGCGGAAGGCTTTCGTGAGCGCCGTGATCTCGACCGGGTCGCCGAGCGGCGTCGCAGTCCCGTGCGCCTCGACGTAGCCGATGGTCTCGGCCTCGACGCCCCCCATCGCCAGCGCTTCGGAGATGACCGACGCCTGCCCCTCGATGCTCGGCGCGGTGTAGCCGATCTTCGCCGAGCCGTCGTTGTTCACGGCCGAGCCTTTGATGACCGCGAGGATGGGGTCGCCGTCTTCGAGCGCGTCGGACAGATTCTTCAGCACGACGACGCCGACGCCGCTGCCGCCGATGGTTCCGCTGCCTTGCGCGTCGAAGGCGCGGCAGTGGCCGTCGGCCGAGGCGATGCCGCCCTCCTGATGGAAGTAGCCGACGGGCTGGCGGCTGTTAATCGTAACGCCGCCCGCGAGCGCGAGGTCGCACTCGCCGCTGAGGAGACTCTGGCACGCCTGATGGATGGCCACGAGTGAGGTCGAGCAGGCCGTCTGCACGGTGTAGCTCGGCCCCTTGAGGTTCAGTTTGTAAGAGACGCGCGTCGCCAGAAAGTCAGGGCCGTTGCCGAGGCCGAGCTGGAAGCCGCCAGCCGCCTCGGCCGCCTCGCGGTTCGGGAGAATGTTCTGCAAGAGGTAGCTCGGGCTGCCGCAGCCTGCGAACACGCCGACGACGCCCGCGTTGGTGTCAGGGCTGTAGCCCGCACTTTCGAGCGCCTCCCACGCGCATTCGATGAAGTGGCGGTGCTGCGGGTCCATCAACTCGGCCTCGCGCGGGCTGTAGCCGAAGAAGGAGGCGTCGAACCGATCAATGTCTTCAAACTCGACGCCCGCCTTGACGTAGTTCGGGTGGCGCAGAACCTTCTCGCCGACGCCGCGCCGCGCGAGTTCTTCGTCGGAGAAGAACGTCACCGACTCGACGCCGTCGCGAAGGTTGGCCCAAAACTCTTCGACGCTCCCGGCCCCGGGGAAGCGACCGCTCATGCCGATGATGGCGACCCCCGAAACGTCCTGCACAGACTGCTTGCTCCGCTCAGTCATCTCACAAACCTCCTTGATTATTTCACGCCCGCGCGCCGACCCCTTCTTGCTTCCCTCTGCTGGCTCAACAACTCGCTGCGCGTCTGGCCCCGCGTTTCGTCGGCGGCGGCCGTCGGCTGCGACGTTTGCCGGGCCGCCTGGCCGTTGAGAAACTCGGCCAGTGTCCTGACGGTCGTGTACTCGAAAAGGTGGAGGAGCGGGATGTTGACTCCGAGGCGCTCTTCCATTTGCGCGTGTACTTTGGTGACCATCAGCGAGTGGCCGCCGAGGTCGAAAAAGTTGTCGTTGACGCCGACAGTGTCAGTCCCCAGTACCTCACTCCAGATCGCGGCGAGCTTCTGTTCCAACTCGTTGCGCGGCCCGACATAGCCCGTCGAGCGCTGCGCGGCCTCATCCTTGCGCGCCCGCAGGGCCTTCTGATCGACCTTGCCGTTGTGGGTCAGCGGCAGCGAGTCGAGCCACACCACCCGCGCCGGAACCATGTACTCGGGCAACTGCCCACGCAGGTGCTCGCGCATCTCGCCCGCCTCGACCACCGCGCCCCCGCGCCCGACGGCGTAGGCGACGAGTTGATCGCCGCGCACGATGACGGCGCACGACTGAACCGCAGGATGGCGGGAGACGGCGGCTTCGACCTCGCCCAACTCGACGCGGTAGCCGCGCAGCTTCACCTGCCCGTCCTCTCGGCCCGCGTACTCCAACTCGCCGTTCGGCAGGTAGCGCGCCACGTCGCCCGTCCGATACAGACGCGCACCCGGCACGCCTGAGAACGGGTCGGGCACGAACCTCTCGGCCGTCAGCCCCGCGCGGTTCAGATACCCACGCGACACGCCAGCCCCGCCGACATAGATCTGTCCGAGCGCCCCGACCGGCACGATCTGCCCGCGCGCGTCGAGCACGTAGACCTTCGCGTTGGCCGTCGGCGGGCCGATGGGCGGCACACGCTCTTCGCCCGTGCAGCGGTGAATCGTCGCGCAGACGGTCGTCTCGGTCGGCCCGTAGCCGTTGAAGAAGGCGCGCCCCTTCGACCAACGCGCCGCCACCTCCGGCGGGCAGGCTTCGCCCGCCGAGATCAGCGCCCGCAGCGCGGGCAGCCCCTCGTCGGGCAGTGCGGCGAGGAGAGAGGGCGGAAGCGTCGCGACGCTCACGCCGTAGCCGCGCAGCAGCTCCGCCAACTCGCGGCCGCCCGCCGGAGGCGTGGGCGGCGCGAGGCAGAGCGTGGCCCCGTGAGCCAGTGCCATGAAGATCTCCCAGACGGAGGAGTCGAAGCTCAGCGACGCAAATTGCAGGATGCGGTCTGTGGGTGTGGGGCCGAGCAGGCGACGATGAGCGGCGGCGAGGTTGGAGAGGTTGCCGTGCTCGACCATCACGCCCTTGGGCCTGCCCGTCGAGCCCGACGTGTAGATGACGTACGCGATGTCGGAGACCGAGGAGCGGCACTCCGGGTTATCGGTTCCCTCCTGTAGGATGACATCCCAATCCGAGTCGAGGCAGAGTACGTGCGCCTTGTCGTCCGACGGCAGCGAGTGGGTTAGCCGCTCCTGCGTCAGGATGAGACGCGCGCCCGAGTCTTCGAGCATGAATGAGAGACGCTCGGCCGGGTAGGCCGGATCGAGCGGCAGGTAAGCCGCCCCGGCCTTGAGCACGCCGAGCAGCCCTATGACAAACTGGAAAGAGCGCTCGGCCATGATGGCCACTATCGAGCCGGGGCCTGCGCCGAACTCCTCTAACTGATAGGCGAGTTGGTTGGCCCTCGAATTGAGTTCGCCGTAGGTCAACTCTTCACCCTCGACCTTCAGCGCGATGGCGTCGGGTGTGGCCTCGGCATGGGCCTCGAACAACTGATGCCCGCACAGATCGGTGCGCGACGGCGTCGCCGTGTCGTTCCACTCGGAGATGGCGCGCTCGCGCTCCGCCTCCGACAGCAGCGGGAGGCCGTTGACGGCCGCCTGCGGGTCGGCGGCGGCGGAGCGCAGCAGGTTAGTGAAGTGCGAGGCAATGCGCTCGACGGTCGAGCGGTCGAAGAGATCCGTGTTGTACGTCCAAGACCCGATCAGCCAATCTTGACCTTCATTCACGGTCAGCATCAGGTCATTCTTGGCAACCTCATTGCCCGTGAGAATCCAGCTCAGGCTAAGCCCTTCAAGCGACACCTCCTCCGTGGGCGTGTTCTGCATCTGGAAACCGATTTGGAAAAGCGGGGCGTGGCTGGTGCTGCGCTCGGGCTGCAACTCCTCGACCAACTTCTCGAACGGCGTCTCCTGATGCGCGTAAGCCCCTAAGGAAACCTCCTTGACCCTCGACAGCAACTCGCGGAACGAGGGGTCGCCCGACAGATCGGTGCGCATCACCAGCGTGTTGACGAAGAAGCCGATCAGCCCCTCCGTCTCGCCCCTCGTCCGGTTCGCAACGGCCGTCCCGATGGGGACATCTTCAAGACCCGTGTAGCGGGAGAGGAGCAACTGGAAGGCGGCCAGCATCGTCATGTAGAGCGTGACGCCCTCGCGCCGCGACACTTCACGCAGGGAGTCGGCGATGCCCGCGTCTATGACGGACGTGTAGGTGGCTCCGGCGAAGGTCTGGACGGCGGGGCGGGGTCTGTCGGTCGGCAACTCGACGACGGGCATTTCGCCGCCGAGTTGCTTGCGCCAGTAACTCATCTGCGCGTCGAGCACCTCGCCCTGTAGGCGCTGGCGCTGCCAGACGGCGTAGTCGGCGTATTGCACGGGGAGTTCGGCGAGCGGTGACTCGCGCCCTTCGCCGTACGCCTCGTAGAGCGCCGCCACTTCTTTAACGAGCACGCCCATCGACCACCCGTCCGAGACGATGTGGTGCATCGTGAAGAGTGCG
>JBJMGR010000224.1:0-15056 GCA_045807805.1 Pyrinomonadaceae bacterium
CTCTTAGTGCTCCTCGGCTGTGACACCGAATCCCTGGCAGCCGTCGTGCAACCGACACATCCTGACTATCAACTGGTGGACAGCTATTCGGGCAAGGATCGCGAAACCGAACTACAGGGGGTGCTTAACGCCACCCACGACTTCGTCGAGGGATACGTAGAGGGTGGGCTGAAGGAGGGGTTAAGTGCCGGTAACCAAGCACTCAGGAATACTGTGCGCCAGTGGCCTATGAATCGTGGCGACAAACTCATCCCCCACAAAATCGAGAAGGATGGAATAACGGCAGACGGTAAGGCACATTGATTTGTTGTACGAAGGGACTTACCCTTCTGGTGACGCCCGTTAGCTCCACGACACAAGGAACGCTGAACTATGTGCAACCTACTGTTCAAAACAGCGGGTGTAATCCTACTGACCATTACACCTCAGAGCGCATACTCCTCTTTACCCAAGTCGCTAAGCAGTCAGGTCTCTAACCTCGTAGAGGCTTATCCGAACGCGATACCTGTCAAGGTCAAGACAATCAGCCTGGCAGGCAGAGCCGCGACTAAAGTGACAGTCGTGCTGGAAAACCTCAGCGACGATGACGTTGCCGAAGTGCAAATGATGCTCGTGACTAACAGGCCCGGGGCGGGCAGCCGCGTCGATTACAAAGATATAGGCGTGGATTTAACGGCTCATAGTGTTGCCGAGAGCAGCTTCTACTTAGACAGGAGACTACCGCTAGGCGGTCAATTGATTGTAACCATATCTAAGGCAATCGGGCATTCGGGAGTCTGGACGACCGACAACCATAAACTGGAGTCCGCCCTCGCGGTAAAGCGCGGGGAGGGCTATCAAAATATCGGGGCAGCGCATTATGAGGCTAATATAAACTTATCGGGTCCAGACAAGGTTGAAATCGCAGCTATAGCTCTTGAGGACATTTTTCACAGTCGGAGTTTGAGGAATATAATATCGTTCGAGCCGTCCACCGACCTTATAATCTCCACAGAAAATTTTGACTCGGAGCTTCCCGCCGAGGTCGGCGGGTACAAACTTGTGCCAATGAACCCGGCACAGATACTGAAGGAAGCTGAGCAAAAAGGCAAAATTACTCTTTTCAGGTTTTATCCATTTGTAATAGAGGGTATTAAGGTGAGAGTAATTTTAGAGTACTCTAAAATCCTTGGTAAGGGGGGGAGGAACGTTCTTAACATCCCTTGTTGTGGCGGATTCGTTTTCGAGTTTCATAAAGTGAGCAGGAAGTGGGTAGGCAAGTATGTCGGAAATGAAATAACATAAGACACAAGGGGGAATTACGAACTTATTCTAAAGGCACCTCAGGGCTGTGAGGTTTAAGACTGTACCTCGAGATAGAGAATCAATCCCCGATCGACGAGAGATATGTTCTCCGTCTGAATCTACTGTTCGTTTTAACCCTTCTGACCAATCCGCTAGAAGACAGAGAGTGTGAAGCCCGCATCTTTAGCGGGCTTCACCGTTTATGCGACAGCAGGAAATTGAGTCGTAATGCCTAACCGCGAAGGATCGTCAACACCAAGAGCAATGGTCTACCGCGAGGTGCAGTTGTTAATCATCACTACCCCCTCACTTCCCTGTCCCTACTTTTCTTGGTGCCAACTGTAACTGCTGAGAGCAGGGCATTTACCCAATTCACGCTTTGGATATTTTACGAACAAACTTTGACATTGGTCTACAAGTTTGAGCATGATTCGCCTTGATTTTGCTCGCCAAATCAGCTTTGAGAGGCTCACAGCCTTTGTCTACAGAAGCTCTCACGCCTGATGTCATCCGCAGCGGGGGAATTCCTTCGAAGAGATTCGACCCAAAGAGCGCGTCACCCTTCATCAATAAATCAGTCTCGGAAGAGACGCGGCGCGCCTACGGACGGGCCGTGCGGGAGTTCTTCCAGTCAGCCGACATGAAGCACCCGTCGGAGGTCGTGCCTGCGGACGTGCTGCTCTGGAGGGACAAGCTGCGCTCTCAGAAGAAGAGCGCCTCGACGGTCGCCTTCAAGCTGTCTGTAGTCCGCTCCTTCTTCGAGTACCTGAAGGCGGCCGGGGCCGTGCCGCTCAACCCCGCCTCGACCAAGCTAGTCTCGCCGCCTGCGTTGCCGTCGGAGCCCGCTGGGAGAGCGCTCTCGGCCAAGGAGGTGCGCTACCTCCTGTCTGGGCCAGACAGGGGGAAGCCGGAGGGGGCGAGGGACTACGCGCTGATGCTCGTCATGCTCCGCCTCTCCTTACGCGTCTCGGAGGTCTGCTCGCTTCGGGCCTCATCCGTTAAATGGAGCCACGGCAGGTGGACGCTGCGATGCAAGGTCAAGGGGGGAAGGGAGGAGGTCTGGCCGCTGCCGAAGGACGTGAAGGAGGCGGTGGACCACTACCTGCGGCTCGACAGGAAGCGGAGGGAGATTGCTCATTCAGACGGAGAACATTCATATCTCTTCCAGCCGCACACGAACTACCGGACGCTGGACTTCGACAAGTCTCTATCGACGAGGATGGTGCAGAAGCTCGTCAAGCGTTGGGCCGACTACTCCCGGCTCGGCGACCTCTCCCCGCACGACCTACGGCGCACCGCGATTACGCGAGCGCTCGAGTCGGGGCTGACTTACCGCCAAGTGCAGATGATGAGTAAGCACAAGGATCCGAAGACTGTAATGAGGTACGACCACGGGCGGGAGAATCTGGAGCAGAACGCCGTCAACTTCCTACAGTACGAAGATGAAGGTTGAGCCAATCATCAACCGCATTGATTACTCGGCGGTTATTCCTCGTGTTAGAGGGCCGGACAAATCCCGCGTATGGACGAGTGGTTCAGAATAATCGGCGCAAGCCGCGAACTATCGGCTGAAGCCGCCCGGGAGTTACGAGATGTCGGCTTCGTCGTTATCCCCGGCCCAGTGGTGCCCGAGGGGTTGGAGCGGTTGGCCGCGGCTTACGACTCGGCCGTCTACTCTGCTGCCCTCGACGATGTGTCGGTCGGCAGCTCAACCACCCGAGTCTATGACTTCGTCAACCGCGGCCCGGAGTTCGATGTGCTCTACGTGCACCGGCCCATCCTAGAGGCGTGTTGTAGCGTCATCGGCCGCCCATTCAAGCTCAGTACGATGCTCGCGAGGGCCGTGCGGCCGCGCTCGCCAGCGCAGGCTCTCCACGCGGACTACGAGCGCGACGCGGGTGGGTGGCCGATGATCGGTTTCATCTTCATGGTGGATGAGTTCTGCAGCGACAACGGGGCCACACGCTTCGTGCCCGGCTCGCACGAGTGGGCTACCGTCCCGGACGGTCTCATGAACGACCCGCAGGTGGACTACGAAGGCCAAGTCGTGGCGTGCGCCCCGGCGGGCTCCGTCATCGTTTACAACGGGTCCGTCTGGCACGGTCACACGGCGAATACGTCCGGCGAGCCCCGCCGCTCGATTCAAGGCGCATACATCCGTCGTGAGGCGCGGTCGGGGGGCAACCTGCCCGCTCGCATGCACCCCGAAACTCTCGCCCGCATCGGCCCGCTGGCAAGGTATCTCTTGGCCGTCTGACTGACGCTGGCGGCCGGCGGCTCGCGTCTAACTTCTTCGTTCGGCGGAACGCGTCACGGCTCAAGCGCGAGCCGGTAGTCGGCATTCAGAACCTTGCCGGGAGAGATTACTTCTCATGAAGGTCGCCGCTTACCAAGCCCTCCTGAGCGCCACCGGCTCGATGGATGTACTTGCGCTGATTCGCGAACAGGTCGAGTGGTGTGAGTCGAACGACGTGGAGATTTTATGCTGCCCGGAGGGCGTGCTCGGAGGTCTGGCCGACTACGCGAGCCGGCCCGCCGACATCGCGCTCGACGTGGAGGGCGGTCAGCTCGAAGCGCTGCTGGCACCGCTGGCGAGTGAGAGGGTCGCGACCATTCTGGGGTTCACGGAGATTGACCGGGGCGGCCGGCTCTACAATTCGGCGGCGGTCTTTCACAAAGGGGCAGTTGTCGGCACGTACCGCAAGCTGTACCCGGCCATCAACAGATCGGTCTACTCGGCCGGAGACAAGACGCCGGTCTTCACGGTCGGCGGCCTGACTTTCGGAATCCTAATCTGCAACGATTCCAACTACTACGAGCCGGCCAGGATCATGGCCTCCCGCAGGGCGGCGGCCCTGTTCGTACCCACGAACAACGGCCTCCCGCCGACGAAAGCGGGGCCGGAGTTGGTAGACGAGGCTAGGAACGTTGACATCGCCCGTGCGGTCGAGAACAGCGTCTACGTTATCCGTGCCGATGTCACGGGGCGCGCTGAAAGCCTGCTGTCTTACGGCTCATCAGCGATCATAAACCCCGACGGTATACTGCTTCAGTCGGCACGCCAACTCGGCCCCGACCTCATCGCGGCCGACATTGAAACCGCATCCCGCGAACGCCGGCGCGGGTGGGACGCTTCGAGAAACAGCGCCGTCATGGACGAATACGTCCGCCTGGTGACGGCAACGCATACCGGAACTTAACACTCCCCGGCGACAGCGTGAAGGCTAAAGGGTTAATCCCGAGCGTCGGGGGCATCACGCCGCGAGCCGAGATTTGAAATTGCTTCGGCCAGACATTCGGGACAGAAACAGTCGAGCGCTTCGCCTGTGAGCGGGGGGATGTGTGGAAGCGCGTCGCACCAGCACTTCTCCCGCCCCTCCTCCGGCCCGCACGTAAAACTCGCGCCGCACTTCGAGCAGACTTTCAGTCTCGCGGTGTCCGGGAATACTGGTAGCATCATGTCGAGCGCGGGGACGAAACAATCGCCGTGCGGTAACTGCCGCCGCCAACTTCGGGACGACTTCTTTGCCGTTGAAAGGCGCGGACGCCGTCAGCCTCTTTTAAGCGCGAGCCAGGCCCCTAAGACCGTTAACGCCAACACCAGCACGATCCCTACTATTCCAACCACCCTGTCTATGATCGTCACTCCCGTCCATTGTAAATAGTGTACCTTGTAGAGCAGGTCTATCCGGCCGGTGTCTGTACCCCTCTGCTGCAAGCTCAACCTCTTCCAATCGACTGCGACCTCGACGCCCGTGTCCGTGCTCGCTGTGTCACCCGACACCCTGATGACATTCCCGTACCTGCGCGGGTTCGCCGAGAACGCGTCTTTCAACAACGCCCTCACCTCGTCTTCCGTAGGCTTATCCCTCGGCCTCCTGTCCGCCGGGTTCAGGTGTAACCACCCCGCGTCGGTGCGCACGAGGAGGTGTTCCCCCAGGACAGTCTTGAAGTACCGGAATTCCAGCCACGCCGGGTCGGGGTTGATTGTCACGGCCCCGTCCAGAGGGTAAGTCTTCGGACTCAGGGTTTCGTACGCGCCTTCGTAGCCCGGCTTGATAAAAAATACGAGGCCGGTCAGCGCCCAGCCGAAGAAAGGGAGCAGCAGGATAATTCCGAGGACTCTGTGTAAGGCTCTGGCTCTCATTCCGGTACGTGCATGATTCACTCTTCTCGGAATCGCTCTCGAAAGGCGCGCCCCCTTCACTATTGCGGCAGCAGGTCACAGAACCAGAATGTGCCCCGTTCGATCTTCTCGCCGATGGAGAGTCTCACCGCCTCCTTGAAGATGGGGCCGTCGAAGACGAACGTGTGGAACTCGCCGTTCTCGCCGCAAGGGTCTACGTGCGTCGGAAGCGCGGAGAGGAAGTCCTCGTCAATCATCATCCCTGCGAAGGACGAGTCGAGAACCTTACCGTCCACACAGGTGACGACGGCCTTGAACCCCATGCCGATGAACTTCCTGATGAAGTCGGTAGTGTCGCGCCCCCACACGGGGTAGAGCGCGCGCATGTTGTGCCGTGCAAGGAACTGATCGCGGTAGGCCCTAATCTCTTCCAGAAAGAGGTCGCCGAACGCCACCCGTCTGATTCCGCGTTCGCGGTAGAGGGAGAACGCCTCCTCCATCTTCGCTTCATATTCCCGGTTGGTCGCGTCTTTGGTGATGAAGACTTCGTGCAGCGGTAAGCCTAAAGAGGCCGCCTGTCGTTCGAGCAGGACGCGCCTGACGCCGTGCATACTTATGCGGTCGTAATCGCGCGTGACCGTCGTGAGGAGGGCCGCCACGCTGTAACCGGGCGACTGCCGCAACTCGTGGAGGGCGACGCAACTATCCTTGCCGCCGCTCCATGACATCAACACGTTCTCCAAGGGCAACCCTCGCTAATAATCTCGATATGAATTAACCGCGAGCCGTCATTCCGAACAGAAGATAATATTCCCTTGTGGCGACATACAAGTTACTGCGTCCCCTTAGGCTGTCGCGAGAACGATACCGCCGGTGTTACTTGTCGGCCGGCGTGAGGCGGCACGCAGCGCGTGCGAAAGCGGCGAGACGATGATGCGGATGATGATCAAGAGATACGTCGGCCCCGGCCACCACATTTAAGGTGCTCTTCCTCGGCGGCAATGCGAATTCCACGCTTTCATTCGGGTAAGGCGCTACACGATTGGTAGGCGCCGGTGGGGTCGATGGCGTCCTTGCCCTGCTCGATGTGACGGATGATGCCTTCCCTATCCACGGTGAAGGTGGCGCGAGTGCCGTAGCCGCCCTCCTCGTCGAAGATGCCGTAGTCGCGCACGGCCTTGCGTTTGAAGTCGCTCAGGAGAGGGAAGGTCGCGCCGATGTCCTCCTTGAACCTCCTGTTGGCGGCGAAGCTGTCTACGCTGATGCCTAAGACCTGCGTGTTGCTCTGCTCGAATTTAGCGATATCAGACTGATACGCCTTCAGCTCCCTCGTTCAACCGCCTGTGAAGGCCAGCACGTAGAAGGCGAGCACTACGTTCTTCTTCCCGCGGAAGTCGCTAAGCCTGACGGTCTGACCCTCGGTGTCGGTGAGCGCGAAGTCGGGCGCGCGGTCTCCGACCTTCAATTGCGTCTGCGGCGCCGTAGGAGTTTGAGCCGCCGAGTTCGCCTGCGCGTTGGCGGAAGAGTTGTTGGAGTTGCCGCTCGCGCTTTCGCCCGAGGGCTGCGCGGTCTTCTGACACGTCAGACAGAACAACGAGAGCGCGAGAATGGCGAGCGCCGACGCCGAACTTCTTTTCATTTAACAGACCCCCGTAACCGTAGAGATTAATTCTTACCATTCGCGCCAACGATTCTACGCCCGCCGAGAAGATAGTCCAGCGAGAACTTATCGTCCTCGCGCGGGAGCATGAGGACGAAGAGCAGCAGAGCGAGGCGAGGGATGACGTGCGTGTGGAATTCGTAGAGCGGATTCTCAAGCAGGTGCCCGAACGTCACAATCGCCAGGACGAACCCCAGAGAGACGAGGGCCGCGCGCGTCCTTAGGCCGAGTATCATGAGCGCGCCCGCGACGAGTTCGACGAAGGGTATGACTGCCCCGACCGCCCAGAGAGACCATACCGGCAGGAAGGTATTTGAGAAGGGCAGGAAGAACTTGCGCACGTGTTCGAGCGGCCCCAACGTGAAGACCTTCCACACGCCGGCCATGAAGAAGATGAGTCCCAGCACGAGGCGCGCGAAGAGCAGCGCCCACGCGCGATTAACGAAGTCCATGTCCCTTTATACTCTATGCGGGCTGCTTACGCTCAAGTGGGACGACCGGTCGACACCAGCCTGCGCCGCTCGTCGTGCGCAGGTAAAAGTCGGCGATGAAGATCAGGAGCGCGATGACGTTGAGGCGCGCTTCGGAGGCGTCGGGCGCATGCCGTTGTCAGGCCGCGCCCTATCCACCTGGTGAATATAATCAGATTTCCACTTCGCCTTCCAGGTAGAAGACGCAAGCGCCTTCCATCTCGATGCGGTCACCGACCAGCCGGCAAATGATCTCTCCGCCGCGCCGCGAGGCCTGAAAGGCGCGGAACACAGTCTTGCCCAGTCGCTCGGCCCAATAAGGCGCCAGCATGGTGTGCGCGCCACCCGTCACGGGGTCTTCCGGGATGCCCTTGGCCGGAGCGAAGTAACGACTGATGAAGTCATAGATTCCGTCCCCAGGCGCGGTCACGATCACACCGCCGCGGTCCAAGTGGGCGATTGCCGCCATATCAGGGACAAGCGCACGCAAGACCTGCCCGCTTTCGAGCAAAGCCAGGTAGTTGAATTCGTTCGCGAAAACCTCGACCGGAATGACGCCCAGTGCTTCAGCCAGCCCGGCTGGTGTCTTAACCGGCTCGGATGGACGGACCGGGAAGTCCATGACGTAACCCGTACCGGCGCGGCTCACCACAAGGGGGCCACTGGCCGAATGAAAGATCACCCTGCTGCGTCCGGGCTCCAGCCGCTCCATGACCACCGCCGCGCTGGCTAGGGTGGCGTGGCCGCAAAGCGGCACTTCAGTAGAGGGCGTGAACCAGCGCAGGCGATAGTCGCCCCTTTCAGGGACCAGAAAAGCCGTCTCGGACAGGTTGTTCTCGGCGGCGATGGCCTGTAACACGTCGTCCTCAAGAAATGTGTCCATCGGCATCACAGCGGCGGGGTTACCTGCGAACCGGCGAGCCGTAAAGGCGTCAAGCTGGAAGATGGGTATACGCATAGGAAACGACCTTCCCCCGGACGGTAGAGATAAAGTGTGATGCTTTCATCCAATGCTAACGTCAAGCTTCATCCGAGAGCTCTCTGACCAAGTAGATCATTTGCCCGATGTGGTGATGGAAATGGACTGCACATCGCAGGTAGATGCTGAATCTGTCATTGACATCATCTGCCCCTCTGGCCGTGTATTCTGCTCCCCACGTCAGATCGGTTTGGGCCTTAAGCGTGTCGGTGACAATAACCAGCGCCTTATCCAGCTCCTTCAAGACTTCGTCTTTATGCTCAGAATGGTTTTCCGCAAATTCCAGCTCACGCTCGCGGATATATCCCGTGTTTGCAAGTTGAGCCCCGATGTAATAATTCAGATTTCCGGTGATATGAAGCACTAAATTCCCGAAACTGTATCCATATGGATACGGCTTTTCCCAGAACTGTTCTTCCGAGAGTTTTTCGGCAAGTGACTTCACCCGCCGAGCGAAGTCCCCGTAGTAATTGATAAACCCATCGGCAACAGTATCTGATAGATTCTTCATACTCTTTACTCTGGCCTGCCTTGGCGACCTAACGCCCGGCATCACCCGCCCGCCGAGCAGCAACGGTGGAACGATAAGAGCTGCGCCGCGGCGGCTCTGGCGCATATCATTATTGTGTAGCGCTTGGGACAGGATAGCCATGTTGATTGGGGATGAGTTGCGCGTCCGGCCCAGTGAACGGTCTACATTGGCGGGATGGCGCTACTTTATCTTCTTGAGGCTGATGTCCCGACCGCCGACGCGCACAATCATCCCCGTCACATTCCCCCGAGAGTCCTTGACGAATAGGGATGAGGAATAACATCGTACCCCCATAGCAGTTTTGAATCGAGCTTCTTCATGAACAACTCGTCGAGGAAGACCGGCTCCAGCGCGCAGATCGCCGTGTCTACTTTCGGCTCCTTCTCGCGGATTAACTCCCACGGCGTCTTATACTCCTTCCCGCTGTTGCGCCGCGCCACGTTGAACCACAGGTTGTAAGAGGCGGCCTTTCTGAGGAAGTCCGCCCTCGACGTGAACCGCTCGACCTCGTAGAACTCATCCTCGACGAGGCGGTGCGCCGTCTCCACGTCCGACTGCCAGGTGTGGGCGCGCGGCGGGCACCTCGTATGTCGTAAGCCTTTGACCGCCTCCACAGCCTCGGTGAACTTGCTGTCACTCCGAGCCTGCCAGTTGCCCACGAACTCGCACCCGTTGTCGGTCTGGAGGCGTGAGTTGTGGAACTTCACCCCGCAGCTCACGAGATGAGAGAGGATGACCTCAGCGAAGAGCTTCGAGTAAGCCAGCGTGCATTCCTGCGCAAAGGCTATGTAATGCCAGCCGCTTGTCACCTCTCTGGCCGTGTACTGATAGCGCGGCAGCCCCAAGGCTTGAGTCTGCACCCACAACTCGGGGATGTCGCATAAGTCCTTCGTATCAACGCAAGTCTGCTCGAAGAGCCGCCACGCTGCCTTCACCTCTCTCAGACATTGCTTCGTCTTATGCTTGCGCCGCTTGCGCTTCAACAGACCTTCGTCCCGCCAGATCGAGCGCAACGCCTTCTCCGAGAGCGAGAGCGAGAAGTCGCGCTTCATCCTCGTAGCGCCCCACGAGGGTAAGCGGCGCTTAAGCGAGACAGCGCGCCGACGTTGAGCCTTTGTGATGCCCTGTCGCGGGTGGATGGGCGCGCGGCTACGGTCTTCTAATCCACGGAGCGAACCGGGCTCCCAACGCCTGAGCCACTTGCGCACCGTCTTCGGTGTAGTGCCGAACTCGCGTGCGGCCGGCTTGATGCCATGCTCGCGGGCGTAGCGCACCAACTCGAAGCGCAGGTAAGTGGGCTCTGTGGTTCGGCGCAGCATGGGGTAATATCTGAGAGGACACATCGCCTGCTCGGCCCTCCTATGGTTAGTGTCGCAACTCCATAGTCGAGCCGTCCGGCCGGTGTGTCTATCCTTTTAGCTCATCCGTTCAACCACTCCCTGACCCAACCCCGCACCTCTGCCAGCCCCGAGGGGCCGAAGATGAGGAGACGGCGCAGGGGGATACCATGTTTGTTCCGTCTCCCAACGGTCAGGTAAACGGCCTATTGACTTCTCCCACCCGCGGGCATATTGTTTCCCGAATCCATCGGGCTCACAACTCACCATCGACGCTGTCCGCAAGCAATAGAAGAATGACCACCCGTCTCTATTGGGTTGGCAAAAACAACTGGCTAAAACTAATCAGGTTGGAGCATAGCAATGAAAAGAAAAGTCATCTGGGCGCTATTGACGCTCGGCGTTCTGGTCGGCGCATCTCTGAAGTACACCCCAAGCGCGGCTTCGAGTTTATCTAACCGACATACAGCATTCTCGCGTGCGGTTCCCATTGCCTCCAACCTGAATCTGGCGTTCGCGACGACGCTCGATGTTGACCGGGCGGACGACACTGCCGCCGCTACGGCCTGCACGGCCGCACCCAACGATTGCAGCCTGCGCGGCGCAATCATTGCCGCCAACAACGATGCCACCGCGAGCCCTGTGACCATCAACCTTCAACCGGCGACCACATACAACCTCACGCTGACGAACGCCGCGCAAGAGAACGCCGCGGCGACGGGCGACCTCGACATAACCACGAGCCTTCACACTGTGACCATCGAGGGCGGCGGCTCGTCAGGGCCGAACGCGACCTTTATCAATGCCGCGGGGCTCAACACGGGCAGCCTACGCGACCGCGCGTTTCAAATCACCGGGCCGGGTGTCACCGTCATCTTTCAAGACCTCGTCATTCAGAACGGCAAGGCCGCCGACGACGGTACAAGCGGCATGAGCACCAACCCCACGTCACAAAACGCCAACCGTTTTGGTGGCGGCATCCTCAACAATGGCGGCAGCGTCACGCTTGATAACGTCGTCGTGCAATCGTGCCAGGCGCTCGGCAAGGGCGACAGCGTTATCAACGACCACACCACGCTCGACGCGCGAGGCGGCGGTCTCGCCAGTCTCACGGCGACCGGCAACGTGGTCATCACCGGCAGCACTCTGACGGGCAACACGGCCCTCGGCGGAGACGGCGGCAACTTCAACAACGGCGCGGGCTCGAACGCACAGGGCGGCTCGATCTATTTAGAAGGCGGCACGCTTAACATCGAAGGGTCGCGGATTGAGAACAGCGCCGCCGACGGCGGCCACGGCGGCAACGTTTCGCAGAACGGCCAGACGAACGGCGGCTTCGGCGGAATAGCTCAAGGCGGCGGAGCGTGGGTCGGCGGCGGCACTGTGAGCATTGACAACACCACGTTCGAGAGCACCGTCGCCAACGGCGGCGACTCGGGCACGGGCGGCAACGGAGCCGAGCCCGCCGGCCCCGCTGACGGCGGCGGCCTGTATAGCCTCGGCAACGTTACTGTGACCAACTCCACGTTCCACCTTGCGGGAGCCAACGGCGGCGACGGCGGCAATGCCTTCGGCACGACCTGCCTCGGCGGTCACATGGGCGGAGACGGCGGCGGCGCGCGCGGCGGCGCGATCTTCGCGGACGGCGGAAGCCTTATCGTCAACACCGCGACGTTTGCCGACAACTCCGCCATAGGCGGTCAGGGTGGCGACGGAGGGCAGACGGACGGCGGCCTTAACTGCGGCAATCACGGCGCTGGCGGCCTCGCGTACGGCGGCGCTATTACAAACAACAACGCGGCCACGATCAATATCAAGCACGGTACGCTCAGCCTCAACAACGCTCAGGCAGGGAACACGGGAGTCAATCAGGGCGGAGCCAACAAGCCGCCGCGCCCCACGGCCGAAGGTGCGGGCGGCGGCATACGCGTCGGCCCGGCAGGCGTGACTTTGGAGAACACGATCATCGCCGGTAACTCGGCCGCCAACGGCGCGGGCGACAATAGCAGCGCCCCCACTCCCGGCCCCAATGTGGACGGCACCGTCACGAGCAACGGCCACAACCTCCTCGGCGTTGCCACGGAGGCGGGCGGGTTCGTCGGCACAGGCGACCAGACCGGCGTTGACCCGATACTTGCGGCGCTGGCGGACAACGGCGGCCCGACCCGGACGATGGCGCTCTCGCCCGGCAGTCCCGCGATTGACGCGGGCGTGGCGGCCGGTTCCTCATTCGATCAGCGCGGCAAGGCGCGCACGTACGACGACCCCGGCGTCGCGAATGCCGCGACCGGCGACGGCACGGACATCGGGGCCTTTGAGCTTCAACCTATTTGCAGCCTCTCCTGCCCGACCGATGTTAGCGTGTCGAACGACACCGACGCATGCGGCGCGGTCGTCACCTACACGGTTGCTTCCGGGGCGGCCTGCGGCACAGTGACGTGCGACCATCCTTCGGGCTCTCTCTTCGCCGTGGGAGACACGACCGTTACCTGCACCAGCTCGGTCGGCCCGACTTGCAGCTTCAACGTCACCGTCAAAGACACTCAGGCTCCGGCCATCAGCGCCCCGGCCGATGCGGTCTACCAGTGTGCGAGTGAGGTGCCCGCGGCCTCTCCCTCGCAGGCAAACGCCTCGGACAATTGTGGAGCGCCGACCGTCGGCGTGTCGGAGTCGTCCAACGGCGGTGCGGGTTCCCCCGCCAGCCCGCTGATCATCACACGCACCTACACGGCGACCGATAGTGCCGGTCTAAGCGCGAGCGCAACGCAGACGATCACCGTCATCGACAACACGCCTCCGGCGATTACGTGCCCGCCCGACATCAGCCTTAACGCACCCGCGGGCACCTGTTCCGCTTCAGTCAACTTTACGGTCTTGGCCAGTGACAACTGCTCGGTTCCGTCGGTAGTCACCAGCAACGCATCGGGCTCAGTCTTCCCTCTGGGCACGACGACGGTAGTTGCCACTGCGACGGACGCGGCCGGTAACTCACGAAGCTGTAGCTTTAAGGTGACTGTTAAGGATGTCGGTGCGCCCGTCATTACGACGAACGGTCAGACCATCACTTTGTGGCCTCCCGATCACAAGTACGCGACCGTGAAGGTGACAGACCTGATTGCGAGCGCCAGTGATACCTGCGACCCGAGCGTGGGCATAGGCAGTGTGCGGATTGCCGCCGTGACGAGCGACGAGCCCGACAACAGCGGCGGAGACGGCAACACGACTCATGACATCTCGATTGCGGCCGACTGCAAATCGGTGCAACTGCGCTCCGAGCGTATGGGCAAAGGCAACGGGCGGGTCTACACCATCACGTTCAAGGTGACGGACGCTTCGGGCAATGTCAGTACCGCCACGGCAAAGGTCACAGTGCCCCATTCACAAAACGGCTCGACCGCTGTAGACGACGGGCCGCATTACACAGTCTCGGGCGGCTGTCCTTAGCGTGGCAGCCCGCAATACGTCACACGACCCGAAGAGAGAGAGGGGGGTCTGCGCGTAACGCAGGCTCCCCTCCGGGTTGCGTTCCATGAAAGGGGCCGTCGATTGAATCTATGCTGAGCGCCAGGCGCGACGTTTTCGCGGCTGAAGCCGTTCTTTAAGAAGTGTTGAGAGCCGGTCATCGCGTTGCCGCTTAGCGAAACGCTCTCGAAGAGATGTCGCGCTCCAAAATATTTTTCGCAACGCAACCCCCGGCGGTAGGCCCAAGTGCTCATCAGTTGAAGCACCTTCATACGTGCCGATAGGATACCGACGCCCTACGCCCGTATACCGCACCTTCGTGGTCTTCCCGGAAGGGCAGCCGAATGCTGGCCGTCGTTCCCCTGCCGTCCCGGCCCAGTAGCTCCAGCACGCAATCCGGGCCGTACAAGTACGTGAGTCTCGCCCGCATGTTCGCGAGCCCGATGCCCGCCCCGCCGCGACCACAATCCACGCCGCCTCCGTCGTCGCTCACCTGAACGCAAAGGGTCTCGCCGTCGAGCCATGCCCCGACCTCTACTGTGCCGCCCGCTTCAACGGGCAGGATACCGTGCAGGAGAGAGTTCTCGACGAGTGGCTGGAGCATCATGACGGGGACTCGGGCTTCGAGCGTTCGCGGGTCTACACGGATGATAAAGCGAAACCGCCCCTCGTGCCGCGCCCCCATGATCTGCGCATATTTGGACGCGAACGCCAACTCGTCACGCAGCGTTGTTTCCTGGCAGTCCATCTCGTAGAGGTTGACGCGCAGCATGTCGCTCAGGTTGACGACAGTGCGCTCGGCCTCTGCCTGATCCGTGTAGATGAGCGATGCGATGGTGTTGAGTGTGTTGAAGAGGAAGTGCGGGCGGAGCTGCGCCTTCAACAACTGCAACCGCGACTGCTGCAATCTGAGTTCTCTCTCGCGCAAGAGTCTGAAATGTAGAACGGCCTGATGGACGGCGACGATGCTTATGTAAGCGAGCGTGCCGTTGAAGACGAAAGACCACGCCGCGTCGAGCCGTGGCGTCTCTCTCATGGCCGCGCCCCAACCCGCCGGCTCGATCAGCGTGAGGCCGAGGTGATAGAGAAGCGTCTGCGCCCAGGCGAACGCGAAGCTCAGGAGGATGTGTATGAGCAAGCTCCTCGAAAGGTTCCGCCGCTCGACGTACCAGCGGCGGCTCGCGTGCAGTATCAGCGGCGTGAGCA
>JBJMGR010000225.1:0-32944 GCA_045807805.1 Pyrinomonadaceae bacterium
GAAAAAACAGAACCGCGAGCGGTAACGAGCGGGTCGTGGCTACGAGATACATTCGCTTCTCGTAGCCACGACCCGCTCGTTACCGCTCGCGGTTCTGTTTTTTCCGCGTATAATCCACGCAACCCCTTTTACCTTCGGCGCGAGAAAGTCTGTCAACCGCTTGCTCCATTCACGTCATCAAACGAGGAACCATGAGCCCTTACAAGACCCGACCCCGTAAAGCGCGCGGCCTCGCCTTCGCCTTCGCGCTCTGCTCGTCGCTCTTAGTCGCCTCGGCACTGCCGCTCACGCTCGCGAGTTGCCGCACGCGGCAGGCTCGCGCGGGCGAGCCTGCCGCCTACGAGCGCCTGCGCCTGCTCACTCGCGGCGGGACGCTCCCGCCCGAGCCGCAGGTCGCGCAGTTGGCGACGGAGTTCTCGGGCACGCGCGCAGGCGCTCTGGCTCAGCTCGCGCGCGCGCGCATACGCTACGACGCGCGCGACTACGCGGGCGCGGCCGCGCTCCTCCGCTCCGACGATTTCAAGGACGAGACGCGCGTGGGCGACTATGCGCTCTGGCTGCGCGGCGACGCGCTCGATAAGGCGGGGCGACGCGCGGAGGCGCGCGCCTCCTTCGAGGAGCTTGCGCGCGACTACACGGACTCGCTTCGCGCGCACGACGCCACTCTGCGCGCCGCTCAACTGCTCGCGCAGGACGGGCAGCAGTCGGGCGTGCCCGCCGAGTTGAAGAGGCTCGCCGACGCGGACGACTCCGACGCGCTTCTGCTCACGGCGAAGTCTTACGAGCAGTCGGGCGACCGGTTGAAGGCGCTCGCCGCTTACCGGCGGCTCTACTTCTACGCGCCCACCTCCGCTACTAACGACGCGGAGGCCGCCGCCGCCTTCGCGCGACTCGGCTCAACTCCCGCGGCTGCTTCGGCGGCCGAGGCGACTTCGCGCGCCGATGGTCTGTTCAAGGCCAGGCGCTACGCGGAATCGAGCGCCGCCTACATAGACGCCTTCACGCGCTTCCCCGAGTCGCACACGACGGAGACGCGCATGCGCTCCGGCATCGCGGCCTTCAACGCGCGGCGCGCGACCGAGACCGTCGAAGCGTTCACCTCGTTCGAGGCCGCTGCGGGCGAGACGCGCGCCGAGTCGCTCTACTATCTCGCGCAGCACTACGCGCGCGCGAAGCAGTGGGAGCTGGCGCGCCCGACCGTCGCGGAGTTGCGCCGCGTCTTCCCGAAGAGCGAGTGGACGAAGCGCGCGCTCGCGGTCGTCGAGCAGTCGGCCGAGGACGCGAAGAACATGGCGGACGCGCTAAGCTTCGCGCGCATCGCGGTCGAGCTGTTTCCGGGCGAGCCCGAAGTCGCGGGCGCGCAGTTCGACCTCGCCTGGGCCGCGCACGACGCTAATAACTTCGCCGAGTCTTCCCGTCTGCTCACTGAGCATCTCGCGAACTACGCCGACCGCAACACGGACAACCGGGGCAAGGCGGGCTATTGGGCCGCGCGCGACTCGGAGCGCGCGGGGAAGATGGGCGAGGCCGTCGCGCTCTACGAGGCGATGCAGATTCGCTACGGCGCGAACTGGTACGGCTATCTCTCAAAGCAGAGGCTCGACGCGTTGAAGAACTCGGGTCAGTTGAAGAGCTACCCTTTGAAGATTGACGCGGCTCTGCTTGAGCGCGCGGCGAAGAACCTTGAGCCCGTAACCATCTCGGAAGAGACGGCCGGGCCCGCGGAGGCCGCGCGCATGTTGAAGGCCGAGCAGTTGAGCGCGGTCGCGTGGGACGAGTACGCGCACGCGGAACTCGACAAGGCTCTTGAAGCGCAGCCCACGAGCCCGAGTCTCAATCTCGCGAAGGCGAAGCTCTACCGCGCGCGCAACGACAACGTGCAGGCGTTCAACGTGCTGCGCCGGAGCTTCCCCGACTACTCGCAGATGACGCCCGAGGAGTTGACGCGCGACGAGTGGGACGTGTTCTATCCGCTGGCCTACTGGGACGCCATCAAACAGGAGGCGACGGCGCGGAGCATAGACCCATACACGGTCGCGGGGCTCATACGGCAGGAGTCGGTCTTCAACGCGCGCGCGGTCTCTCCCGCGAACGCGTACGGGCTGATGCAACTCCTCCCCGGCACCGCGCAGTTGACCGCGAAGCGTTACGGCGTTGACGAGAGCGTGACGACGGAGACTCTGCTCAGTAACCCGCGCTTAAACATTCGTCTCGGCACGTCGTACCTGAAAGACCAGCTCGACAAGTACGGGCGCATCGAGTACGTCGCCGCCGCGTACAACGCGGGGCCGGGGCGCGTCGTGCAGTGGCGCGCAAGCCTCCCTCTACAGATTGACGAGTGGGCCGAGGCGATTCCGTTCCGCGAGACGCGCGGCTATGTGCAGGGCGTCGTGCGAAACACTTTGCAGTACCGACGCCTCTACGACGAGCAGGGGCGCTTCCGCGCGGAGGTCGGCACGCGCGCCGTGCGTCGAGACATCACGACGCCGCAGACGCCCGCGCCCCAACAGCAGGACTCGAACACGCGCCCGCGCCGCATCTCGAACGAAGAGGAGGAGGAGTAGCGCCGCGCGCTACTTGATTCAAGATGAGACGTAGACTTATAGCCGCGACGTTACTGGCAGCCCTCGTCGGCCCGCTCGTCCCGACGGCCGCCGCACGGCAGTCCTTCGCGCCGCCGCACGATTGGGGCAAGCTTTGGGCGATAGTCACGGACACGCAGGACGCGCGCATAATCGAAGCGCGAGTCGTCTTAAGGTCGGGCGCGTTGCGGCGCGAGGCCGTCTCGAACGGCGAATACATCTATGAGGCCGACCTGCCTCCGGGCACTTACAGCGTGACGGCCGGCGCGAAGTGGTTCTGCCCCACACGCGTCACCGACATCAGTGTAGAGACTGGCGCCGTTCGCACGGTCAACATCAGGCTCGACGTTGCGGGGTCGCACGTCCCCTGCGCGTTCACAGACCCGGACGTTCCGCCCATGGCGAGCGCGACGGCGACCCGGCCAATCCCTACGGCTTACGCGCAGACGGGCACGGCAAAGCGAGCGGGCACAGCCGCGACGACCTCCGCGCGCGTCCTCAACATCAGCACGCAGCCGGGCGCGTTCGTCTGGGTTGACGAAGTGAGACGCGGCACGACGGACGGGGAAGGGAAGCTCCAATTAAAGCTCACGCCCGGCCGTCACTCTCTGCGCGTACGCGCGAACGGGTTCGCGGAGCGCACGCTCGCGCTGCTCGCGACGCAGCGCGGCGCGATAAGCGTCCCTCTCACGAAGACGACCGACGAGGCGGAGCTTGCGTTTCAACAGGCCGAAGGAGAGCGCGAGAAGGGCAACAACTCGCAGGCCGTCGAGCTTTACCGTCAGGCTCTGAAGCTTCGCCCGCGCTACGCGGCCGCGCACCTCGGGCTCGCGCGCGCTCTCGAATCTCGGGAGGAGTTCGACGCCGCGCTCGAAGAGATTGCGGCCGCGCGGCGCGACCGTCCCGCGTATGCGGAAGCCTCCGCCGTAGAGGGTCGTATACTTCGCTCGCTCGCAGACTCGGAGGGCGCGCTCGCCTCCTATCAACGCGCGATACGTGAGGCGCGAGGCTTCCAGCCCGAGGCTTACGCGGGGATGGGCATCGTCCACGAAGACAAGGGGCGCAACGAGGAGGCGGTGGCCGCCTTCCGCAAGGCAATCGCGCAGCTCTCCGACACCGAGCCGATACTCTACGAGCTGTTGGGGAGAAACCTTGAAAGGCTCGAACGCTGGAAGGAGGCGGTCGCCGCCTACGAGAAGTATCTGGAACTCGCGCCCACGGGCGCGCACGCCTCGGCCATCAACTCGATCATAGACCAACTGCGCAAGCAGGCCGCCGAAGCGGAGCAGCAGCAACAGCCACCGCTCTAACGGCGCGCTCTCACAGAAGCCCGAGCTTGTGAGCCGCGAAGACGAGGAAGAAGGCCACGGCGAGGAAGGTCGCCAGCCAGGGGTACTTGCCCATAGGGCACTTGCCGGGTTCGTTCATGTTTCTTTGATGCGCGCGAGACGCTTCGCGCGGCCTTGTCAGAACCGGGAGCGGTAGCGACCGGGTATCAAGCTACGACATACGTTTGCATCTCGAAGCTTGAGACCCGGTCGCTACCGCTCCCGGTTCTGACTTTGTGCTCTTACCGTCTCGCCTCGAAGACGCGGTTGAAGGGCGTCTCTGTGGCGCGTCGGAACTCCTTGAAGCCCGCGCCGAGAACGACCTCGCGTAGCTTCTCCTCCGGCGCGACCGCGCCGAGCGCGGGGCCGCCGAGCGCGAGCGAGTTCGCAGTGCAGCAGAGCGTCGAGGCCGCAGAGAACGTGCGGCCGATGCCGATGGGGTCGAAGTTCCCCTCAATCGTGTCGCCCGCCATCGGCTCGACGATGAGCGCGCTGCCCCCGTCCGACAGAATTTCGGCCGCGCGACGAGCCGCGCCGACGGGGTCGCCCATGTCGTGCAGACAGTCGAAGAAGCAGACCATGTCGTAGCCCTCGCCCGGTATCTCGTTCGCGCTCGACACCTCGAACTCGCAGCGGTCGCCGACGCCCGCCTCTTCGGCCGCCCGCCGCGCCTGCTCGATTGAGGGCGCGTGATTGTCGAAGCCACGGAAGCGCGAGTTGGGGTAAGCCTTCGCCATGATGACTGTCGAATGGCCGTGGCCGCATCCAATGTCGGCGACGAGCCCGCCCGCCTTCAGCTTCTCCTCGACTCCTGTGAGCGCGGGAATCCAGGAGCTTGTCAGGTCGCGCATGTAGCCGGGGCGGAAGAAGCGCGCGGTGCCGATGAAGAGGTCTGGGTCGTGGTCGCCCCAGAGAATGCCGCCGCCCTCCTTGAAGGCTTTCGTGATCTGCGGCTCGGCGCGCGACATCGCCTTGACGACGTAGAAGCCTCCGCCGACGTAGAAGGGGCTCTCCTCGTCCGCGAGCGCCACGGCCTGTTCGGGCGGGAGGTGGAAACGCCCAGTAGCAGGGTCGTACGCGACGTAGCCGCCCGTCGCCTGATTGATGAGCCACTCGCGCACGTAGCGCTCGACCGTGCCCGTGCGCTCGGCAAGCTCGGCGGGAGTCTGTGGCCCGCCCGCGGCCAGAGCCTTGTAGAGGCCGAGCCGCTGGCCTATGTATACGAGAGTGGAGCTGAGCGCCGCGCCGAAGTCGCCGACGACCTTGCCCATGAAGGCGTGGAGTTTATCCGGGTCAATCTGGTTGCTGCCGTTTTCGCTGACTGAACTCATGCTTTACGAGACCTCCTGAAAGGTATGTTGACTCGCGAGGCTCAAAACGTTTACGGGGTCTTTGCGTTGGTGCGAATGGCCGACACTTCTACACCCAAACACGCGCCGCGTCAACGCCGGGGCGATTGAAGGCCGAAGCACGTCCGTCTTCGCAACGCACGTTTGCCTCGCGCTCGACCTTTGTGAGAGCATCGCCGTCGCCGTGCACGACTCAAGAAAGAAGAGGTGGAAACGATGTCTTCAACCGAAGCCGCCGAAGCTGCAAAGCGACGCCGCATCTCTCAAAAGGCCGAGCGCTTCACTGAGTCTGTGATACGCGAGATGACGCGCGAGGCCATGAAGCACGGCGCGGTCAACCTCTCGCAAGGCTTCCCCGACTTCCCCGCGCCCGAAGACGTGAAGCGCGCGGCCTCGGAGGCCATCGCCGACGACGTTAACCAGTACGCGATTACCTGGGGCGCGAAGGACTTCCGCGACGCGATAGCCGAGAAGACGAAGTGGTATCTCGGCTTAGACGTTGACCCGGAGGCCGAGATAACCGTCACCTGCGGCTCGACCGAGGGCATGATCGCCGCGATGATGGCGACCGTAGACCCCGGCGAGGAGGTCGTCGTCTTCGAGCCCTTCTACGAGAACTACGCGCCCGACGCAGTCCTCTCCGGCGCGACTCCGCGATACGTACCTTTGCGCGCGCCCGAGTGGACGTTCGACCGCGAAGAGCTTCGCGCCGCCTTCAACGATCGCACGAAGGCCGTCATCCTCTGCAACCCGAACAACCCCACGGGCAAGGTCTTCACGCGCGAAGAGATGGAGTTCGTGGCCTCCTTGTGCCGCGAGTTCGACGCGCTCTGCTTCACCGACGAGATATACGAGCACATACTCTACCCGCGCGAAGACCGCGAAGTGTCGCACATCTCGATGGCGCAGCTCGAAGGCATGCGCGAGCGCACCGTAGTAGTCAACTCGATGTCGAAGACCTACTCGGTGACGGGCTGGCGCGTCGGCTACGTGATTGCTCCGCCCGACATCACCGGCGCGGTGCGTAAGGTTCACGACTTCCTAACGGTCGGCGCTGCCGCGCCCTTGCAACGCGCTGGCGCGTACGCGCTGCGACTTCCGCCGTCCTACTACGAACATCTTCAGCGCGACTACGAGAGGCGGCGCGACATGCTCGTCCCCATCCTCGAAGAGGCGGGCTTCAAAGTATTCCGCCCGGACGGCGCGTACTACGTCATGACGGACATCTCGGCCTTCGGCTTCCGCGACGACGTGGAGTTCACGCGCCACCTCGTGCGCGAGATAGGCGTCGCGTGCGTCCCCGGCTCAAGCTTCTACAGCCGCCCCGAGCTAGGCTCACAGCAGGTTCGCTTCTGCTTCTGCAAAAAAGACTCGACGCTCGACGCCGCCGCCGAGCGTCTGCGGAAATTAAGATAGATCATGTGGGACAGGAAGCGACAGATAATCTGGTTTGCGGGCGGTCTGCTCTTCGGCACCTTCTCGCTCTACCCCATCGCGCGCGACGACGCGGGACGCTTCGACCTGCAATACTTCCTGCAACTCGAAACGCTCCTCTTCATCATCATCTGCGTCATGTTCTACATCTATTCGAGGAGGTGATAAGTGATGAGTGATAAGAAGGAATAGAGCAAGTCCCTTGCCTTCTCTCATCACTCATTACTTGTCACTTATCACTTATCACTGTCCCGGCTGTGTCAGCTTGTAGCGCACCATGACGCCCTCTTCGGGGACGATGAGGAGGCGGCGCGCCTCGTAGAGCGGGAGGCTCGTGGGCGTGTATGCAAGCACGTAACGATTCTTGCGAAGCTCGTCGCAGATGGCCTTCGCGGCGTCGCGCGACTCGTTGACGGGGATAACGCGCCCGCCCGTGCCTTCGGTCAACTTCTGTATGACCTGATTCGGCTTCAGACGGTCGCGGCGCAGAGCCCCGCCCGTTCGGTCTGGAATCTGTAAGGAGTAGACCGTTATGTCGCCGCGCAGGATTTCGTTGAAGACCTGCTCGAAGTGCATGTGGCTTCCGCGGTCTAGCCCGTCGCCGACGAGCACGATGACGCGCTTGCGGTTCGCGCCCGCGAAGGGGCCGAGCGCGTCTGAGACTACGGCCGAGAGCGCGTCGAAGAGGTGCGGCTCGCCTCGCTTGCGAAACTCCGGCAGCGCGGCCTCTATCTTCTTCGCGTCGTCCGTCCAGTCCGAGATGATCTCGGCGTTCTGGTCGTAGCCGATGACCTCGACCTGGTCGCCCTCGTAAATCTCGTAAGCGAACTCGCGCGTAGCCTTCTGCAACTTCTCCACGTCCGCGCGCAGGCCCAGAGAGTTGTCGACGAGTATGACTATGCGCGCGGGGCCGGGGTCGGGCACGAAGCTCTGTATGGACTGCTCGGTGCCGCCATCGTAGAGCGTCACCTCCTTAGAGGTTATGCGTTCGTCGGAGCCGTCGGCGCGCGTGGCGACGACATTGAGGTAGACGCCGCGCTCCTTCCCGACTTCGCCGCCCGCGCCGGGTTTTCGTCCCACCTGCCCCGCCGCGATTACGCAGACGAGCGCGCACAGCAGTGACGCGGCAGCGATTGATTTCGTTTGCGCACGCATCTTCAAAATGTGCCCTCTAGTCGCCGCTCGTCGGCGCGGCGTCCTTCTTAGACTTCGAGCCCTTCGACTTCGACTCTTTAGACTCTTTCGACTCCGTCGCCTTCGTCTCAGACGACTCCGGTTTAGTCTCTTTAGACTCCACCTTCGCTTCCTTCGCTTCCTTCGACTCTTTCGCTTCTTTCGCCTCCGAGGCGTCCGTCTTCTTCCCCGCGTAGTCGGTCACGTACCAGCCAGAGCCCTTGAACTGGAAGCCCGTGCGCGACCACTCCTTCTCAAGCTTCCCGCCGCACTTCGCGTGGCGCGCGGGCGGGGCGTCCGAAATCTTCTGCATCACTTCGAGGTGCGCGCCGCACTTCTTACATGAGTATTCGTAGATAGGCATCCTCTTAAAACCCTCCGCCTTCCATTTACTATTAAGATGTCACGCTCTCGATTATACGAACAAAACTTTCCGCCGCAAGCGCTCGTGCGACTTCGATGCGCGTTCGCGCGTCCGCGTCCGCTACACCACTTTGACCACTTAAGTTTTCGTCGAAAAAGATGAGAATTTTGTCTGTCTTCGGTACGCGAAAACGACCTAAACGGGCTTTATCATGAGACCAAGCAGGCACAACCGTTGCCCTCCCAGTAACTTAACAAGACCTGCCTTAAAGGCATACATTTCAAGCAGTTAGATGGAAAGATTCAGTGCGCGAGAATGCAACTAGATTGCAGTCTCATCCTTCTAACATTGCGGTTTCGATGAGCTTCCATTTGATGCGAGCTTGATCGTCTCCACCATGCGTAGCCCCTAACCCCGTGCATCGCTGGCGATGTGCAATTAGAAGTCGCCGACCTCGCTTGGCTATCAAGCGAACGCAGAGGTCAATAGCTCACATGGAGAACGTTCAAGAATGCATCTGTCTCGAAGGAATCCCCGTCTGCGCTCTTTCAAGAACGTCGTTGTCGCGACCTTCGCAATCTTCGTCCTGACCAACTTCGCCGACAGCCCCTTCACGCGCGTCTTCGCGCCCTCCGTCGAGGCGGCGGCCGTCGTCAGCGCCGCCAACTACATCCCCTCGGACGTTCCCACGTCGGGCGACCCCGACCTCGACCTCATCATCATGCACGCGGGACAGCGCGAGGGCGTTGACCCACGCCTCATACACGCGGTCATCTGGCAGGAGTCGAAGTACAAGAACGACGCGGTCTCGCACGTCGGCGCGCAAGGGTTGATGCAGCTCATGCCTGGGACGGCCAAGCGCTTCGGCTGCGAGAATGCGAACGACGCCGAGTCGAACGTCAGCGCGGGCGTGAAGTACCTGCGCCTTCTCCTCAAGCGCTTCGACGGCGACGTGACGCTCGCGCTCGCGGGCTACAACGCGGGCGAGGGCAACGTTGACAAGTACGAGGGCGTTCCCCCTTTCGGCGAGACTCAGAACTACGTGCGCGTCATCACCGGCCGCTACGGCAAGACCTATCACCCCGTCCTCGCGCCCGAAGAGGCCGCGACCTACTTCAAGCTCCTCCCCTCGCAGTCGCAGGAACTCGCCGCCGAATAAAATCAGAACCGCGAGCGGTAGCGAGCGGGTGTGTGCTTCGACATACGGACTGATCTCGAAGCACACACCCGTTCGCTACCGCTCGCGGTTTCTGATTTGCCTTTTGCCTTCACCATCTCGCCTTGCTATCATTTGCGCCCGACGAACATACAAGGGGTCACGTGGCGTTAGAAGCTTCGGCGTGTGCTCTCTCACTTCGCACTCACCCGCCGTCATCGCGTGCTCCGCAAGTTTAGACTCGAAGGAGAGTTCCGAAAGCCTTTGTCCGTCCAGCGACAGACTCCGGGCCCCGTCTCGCAGTCGCTCACGCGCGAGCGAAGGGCGCGCATGCACGAGGCACGCGAGGCGATCATCGACCGCCTCGCCCCGTCCATACATTCCGAGATAGACCTCGACCGCTTCCTCCACGCAGTCGTCGCGGAGCTGGGCCGCATGATGGAGGTTGACCGCTGCGACGTGGTTCAACTCGTGCGCGCCGGAGAGCTACGCATAAGCCACGAATGGCGCGCGGCCGAAGACGTGCCCTCGTCGCTCGGCACCTCCTTCCCCGTCGATTTCGGACAACTCGCCGAGCGCTTCGACTTCGCGCGCCCCATACGTCTGGACGACACGGCCGCGCACGAACTCGACCCGCGCGCCGCGCTCCTGCCGCCGAGCCTCGGCACGCGCTCGCTCCTCATCGTCCCCGTCGTTTTGGACGGCAACGTCCTCGGCCTGGTCGGGCTGCACATGACGCGCGCCGCGCGGCGTTGGGACGACGAGGAGGTCGCGCTCATGCAGTCCATCGCGCGGCAGATAGCGGTCGGCTACCAGTACGCGCGCCTCTACACGGACAAGCAACGCGAGGCGAGCCGCACGCGCGCCCTGCTCGAAATCGCGAGCCTGCTCAACTCGCGCTCGGACTTCGGCGAGTTGACCTCGCACGTGTTAGAGCGCGCGAACGAGATGGTCGGCGCTGACTACGCGGCGCTCGGGGTCATTGAGCCTTCGGGCCGCTCGATAAGCCTCGCGGCGTTCAAGGCCGCGCCGCACGCGACGACGAAGCGCGTGCGCGAGCTTATCGAGTCGCACGGAAAGTCCATAGACATCTCGCAATTCCCGGCGGTCGTGCAACTGCTCACAGAGCCGCGCACGCTCCGAGTCATAGACGCAGACCTGCCCGAGCCCGTCCGCTTCGCCTTCAACGCGACGCTCGGCGGGCGTGCCGCTCTCGTCGCGCCCGTCACCATTCGCGAGCAGACGTTCGGCCTCCTCGGCTTCGTCTGGGGCGAGCCGCGCGAGGCGTTCGACGAGCACGAGGTCGCTTTGGTCGAAGGCATCGCCGTACAGATAGGCACGGCGCTTGAGCGCGACCAGCTCTCGGCCGAAGTGATGCAGCTACGCAGCGTCCTGCACGAGCGTCGGGCCGAGGACAGAATCATCGGGCAGGCACCGGCCCTTGAGCGAGCGCGTGAGCTTGCATTGAACGTCGCGGACACGGCGACCTCCGTGCTGATTCAGGGCGAGTCGGGCACGGGCAAGGAGCTTCTCGCCAACCTCATACACTACAACTCGCGTCGAAAGGGCGGGCCTTACGTCAAGCTAAACTGCGGCGCTATCCCCGAGTCGCTTCTCGAATCGGAACTCTTCGGCCACGAGCGCGGCGCGTTCACGGACGCGCGCCAGCGTCGGCGCGGACGCTTCGAGGAGGCCGACGGCGGCACGCTCTTCCTCGACGAGATCGGCGAGATGAGCCTCTCGGCGCAGGTGCGTCTACTTCGCGTCTTGCAGGACGGCGAGTTCACGCGCGTCGGCGGCAGCGAGATGTTGAAGGCCGACGTGCGCGTCATCGCCGCGACGAACGTTGACCTCGCGCGCGCAGTCGAGCAGGGGACGTTCCGCACGGACTTGTTCTATCGCCTCTCGGTCTTCCCGATTGGGCTGCCCCCTTTGCGCGAGCGGCCCGGCGACATACACACGCTCGTCATACATTTCCTCGAACACTACAAGCAGAAGACCGGACGCTTCATCTCGGGCATCTCGCGCGCGGCCTTGCAGGCGCTCATAGGCTACGACTGGCCGGGTAACGTCCGCGAGCTTGAGAACGCAATCGAGCGCGCCGTCATCATCGCCTCGGACCGTCAGATAGAACTCGACGACCTGCCCGAACAGATAGGCCGCACGGTCGGGGAGGAGCGCGCACGCACGCGCGGCGAACGTGAGCGCGCGGCGGCCGAGGGCCGAAGCCTCAGCCTGGAGATAGAAGTGCCCGCCACCATCGACGAGATAGAGCGCCGCGCCATCGAGGCCACGCTCGACTACACGGGCGGCGACAAGACGCGCGCCGCGCGCGCGCTCGGCATCGGCCGCAAGACCCTCTACCGCAAGCTCCGCCAGTACGAAGAGTAGGGCAAAAGTAAAAAGGCAACAGGCAAAAGTTAAGGAGGATGGCCGCGCTGTCTTCCGAATCCAAAATTTTCGCCTTTCGCCTCTTTACTTTTGCCTTTTCGTTGCGCCCGTTTGCGCCTCTTTGTTATAGTGCGAGGCGGTCGCAGAATTTCCAAAAAGCTCGCGGAAGGGCCGTCGGCGTCGGGGCTTGAGAGCAGCCGCCGGGGCCGAGCTTCCTTCAGGAGGAGAGGCCGTATGTCAGACAACCACGGGCGCGGTCGCGGGGGCGATTCCGACGCGAGCGCGCGCATCGCATACTTAGCCGTCGGCGCGCTGCTCGGCGCGGCCGCCGCGCTGCTGTTCGCGCCGAAGTCGGGCCGCGAGCTTCGCGAGGACTTGGCCGACGCGACGCGAAAGGGCGTTGACCGCGCGCGCGAGACGGGCACGCAGCTATCGACGCGCGCGGGCGAGTATTACGAGTCGGCTTCGTCGCGCGCGGGCGAGTTGGCTTCGGGCGTGAGAGATGCCGCGTCGCGTCGCGGCGAGCGTCTTTCGGCCGCGGTCGAGGCGGGAAAACAGGCGTACCGCGAGGAGAAGCGCCGCACTGACATCGCGGGCGGCGACGACACCCCCGCGCTCGAAGCGGGCCGACAGCCGCAGGGTTTTTGAAGCCGTTAGCTCCGCGTCCTTCACGACTCCTTTGCGCTCTTTGCGTTTAAGCCATGACTGTTAACCGCTAAAGAGCGCGAAGAAGAAGCAAAGTTCGCTAAGGACGAAAAGCTAACAGCCGACAGCTAAGAGCTATCCCATGCCCTTCGCCCTACAGATGAGCACGAACGACCCTGCGTTCTGGGTTCTGGTCGTAGTCGCCGCGTCGTTCTTCGTCATCGCCGTCGCGATGATATTCGTCGCGGCGAGGGTGGGCAGCGTCGTGCGCTCCATCAGGAACGTTGAGGCGAAGGTCGAGCCGCTGATGGCGCGCGTCGGCGCGCTCGCCGAGCAGGCGCAGGCGATAGCCTTGCAGGGTAGAGAGGTCGCGGCGCAGGTCGCGGTCATGTCGGGCCACCTCTCGACCGCCACGATGCACTTCTCCGAGTCGATGTCTTTGGTGCGCGACGAGGTGCGCGAACTGAAGGAGGTCGTCGGCCTCTCGACCGAGACGGCGCGCGACAAGATAGAGAAGATAAGCCGCTCGATAGACGAGACCCACGACCAGTTGATGGCGACGACGGGCTACGTCACGTCTAAGATAATAAACCCGGCGCGCGAGCTGGCCGCGATTATGGCGGGCGTGCGCCGCGGACTCGAAGTCTTCGTCGCGCCCGCCCCGAAGCAGATTAACGAGACCTACTCGGAGGAGGAGATGTTCATCGGCTGAGATCGGCCAGTTAACATCAGCGTAATGCGCCTGGGCTATCCTCCGAAGGGAAGAGAGTCCGGGCGTTTCGCTTTTATGCAAAGTCAGAACCGCGAGCGGTAGCGAGCGGGTCTCAAGTTTCAACAGGCAGGCTCTCATTGGAGCGTGCACCCGCTCGCTACCGCTCGCGGTACTGTTGGTTTTGAATTGCCGTTTGGCTGAGCTACTATCACAAATTCACGACGCGAGCCGTTCGTCCTCAGTGGCGCGCCGCGCGCAGGGGAAAGCTGAAACCTTTATGTCAACCGAAGCACCGCTCGATTTGAAGAAGACCGTCAATCTGCCGAAGACGGGCTTCGCGCAGAAGGCGAACCTCTCGCAGTCGGAGCCCGCTCGCCTGAAGCGCTGGGCCGACACGAACCTCTATCACTTGATACGGCGGGCGCGCGCGGGCCGAGAGGTCTTCATACTCCACGACGGCCCGCCCTACGCCAACGCCGACATACACCTCGGCACGGCGATGAACAAGACGCTCAAAGACATCGTCGTTAAGTCGCGCTCGATGATGGGCTACGACGCGCCGTACGTTCCCGGCTACGACTGCCACGGCCTGCCCATCGAGCAGCACGTCGAGCGCGGGCTGAAAGAGAAGGGGAAGAGCCGGGCGGACATACCCGTCGCGAGCTTCCGACGCATCTGCCGCGAGCACGCGGCCGAAGCTTTGAAACGTCAGACGCGCGACTTCAAGCGGCTCGGCATACTCGGCCTGTGGGAAGACCCGTATCTCACGATGTCGAACCACTACGAGGCGGAGACCGCGCGGCAGTTCGGGCGCTTCGTCGAGCGCGGCTACGTCTACAAGGGCGCGCGCCCCGTCTACTGGTGCATACACGACCAGACCGCGCTCGCGGAGGCCGAGGTCGAATACCGCGAGCACACGAGCCCGAGCGTCTACGTCAAGTTTCCTCTCTCCGAGGACTCGGTCGAGGCGAAGGCGTTCAAGCGCGAGATACTCGGGAGCGACGAAGACCCGCGCAAGGTCTTCTTCCTCATCTGGACGACGACCCCGTGGACGCTCCCCGCAAACCTCGGCATCGCCGTCAACCCGAACTTCGAGTATTCGGCGATAGAGCATGAGGCGAGCGGCGAGGTCTACATCGTCGCGTCCGAACTCGTCGGCGCGGTCGCCGAGCGTTGCGGCCTCGGCCGCGCGGAAGACCTTTCGAGCGGCGAAGCGCGTGAGCACGAAGCGCCGGAGCCGTCGGACGCGGGGCCGAACGCTTCGATTGTCGTGTGGCCGCCGAAGGTGCTCGCGCGCTTTCACGGCTCGCGCCTCGAACGTCTCGAAGCGCGCCACGCGTGGCTCAACCGTCCGTCGCTCCTGATGCTCGGCGACCACGTCACGCTCGGCGGCGAGGCCGACGCCGAGACCGAGTTGGACGTAAGAGAGGCGCGCGACAAGCGTACGACGGGCAAGGCTGGCACGGGGCTCGTACACACGGCGCCGGGCCACGGCCACGACGACTTCGTGATAGGCAAGGCTTACGGGCTCGAAATCTACTGCCCTGTTGACAACGCGGGCCGCTTCACTTCCGAGGTCGAACACTTCGCGGGCGAGAGCGTCTTCGAGGCGAACCCGCACATCGTAGAGTTCATGCGCGAGCGCGGCGTCCTTCTGAAATCGGAGGAGTACGCGCACCGCTACCCGCACTGCTGGCGCTGCAAGAACCCCGTCATCTTCCGCGCGACGCCGCAGTGGTTCATCTCGCTCGACGCGGTCGCGGAGGGCGTGGTCGGCGCGGGCGGCGCGTCGGACGCGGAGCGCGACGAGGACGGGCGGCCCGTCGCGAACTACACGGACAACGACGAAACCACCGTGCCCGTCTCTCTGCGCGAGGGCGCGTTGCGCGAGATAGAGCGCGTCGAGTGGGTTCCGGCGTGGGGCGTTGACCGCATGCGCAACATGCTGAAAGGTCGCCCCGATTGGTGCGTCTCGCGCCAGCGTGTGTGGGGCGTGCCCATCCCGGTCTTCTACTGCAAGGCTTGCGACGAGCCCGTCGCGGACCGCGCGACGATCAACCACGTCGCGGACATCTTCGAGCGCGAGACGACCGACGCATGGTACACGCGCGAGGCGAGCGAGCTTCTGCCCGAGGGCTTCAAGTGTGCGAAGTGCGGCGGCTCGGAGTTCACGAAGGAGACCGACATTCTCGACGTTTGGTTCGACAGCGGCGTCTCTTCGGTCGCGGTGTTGGAGAGCGAGAAGTACGAGGGCCTACGCTTCCCCGCGGACGTTTACCTCGAAGGCGGCGACCAGTATCGTGGCTGGTTCAACTCTTCGCTGATGGTCGGACTGGGCGCGCACGACCGCGCGCCCTACAAGACCGTCGTGACGCACGGCTGGACGCTCGACGCGCAGGGGCACGCGATGCACAAGTCCGCCGGGAACGCCGTCGCGCCCGAAGAGTTCGTGAAGGAGTCGGGCGCGGACATACTTCGCCTGTGGGTCACTTCGTCGGACTATCGCGAAGACATGCGCTGCTCGGACGAGATACTGCGGCGCGTCTCCGACTCGTACCGGAAGATACGCAACACGGCGCGCTACGCGCTCGGCAACCTCGACGGCTTCGACCCCGCGCGCGACTCGGTCAGCTTAGGCGAGATGCACGAGATTGACCGCTGGGCGCTGGCCGAGCTGGACAAGGTGATAGAGCGCGTCACGGAAGCCTATCGCGCATACGACTTCCACTCGGTCTACCGCGCGCTCGACGCCTTCTGCACCGTTACTTTGTCGGCGCGCTACTTCGACATCATCAAGGACAGGCTCTATACCTTCGCGCCGCGCTCGCACGCGCGCCGCTCGGCGCAGACGGCCTTGAACTACATCGCGGACGCACTGGCGCGACTGCTCGCGCCCGTGCTTTCAGTCACGGCGGACGAGATTTGGGAGAACCTGCCCGAGGTGAAGAGCGCGCGCGCGGCGGGCGAGAGTGTGATTGATGAAGGCGTCGCTGTACTGCCGTCGGTTCACATGGCCGAGTTCCCCGTGGTGGTCAGCAACAGTCGCGACGCGGCGCTCGTCGAGCGATGGGTGCGGCTCTACGAGATACGCGACGTTGTACTGCGCGCGCTCGAAGAGTCGCGCATAGCGAAGCTCATCGGCAGCAGTCTCGAAGCACACGTGCGGCTTGAAGCGAAGCGTCAGACCTTCGAGCTGCTCGAACACTACCGGGAGGAGCTTCGATACGTCTTCATCGTATCGAAGGTCTCGCTCACGCTCATAGAGGACGAGGCGGGCGAGGACTTGCGCGTTACAGTCGAGCGTGCGCCGGGCCGAAAGTGCGACCGTTGCTGGAACTACTCGGAGCGCGTCGGCGAGTTCACGCGTTACCCGACCGCGTGCGAGCGCTGCGTCGAGGCGCTGGCCGAGATAGAGGCCGAAGGGGGTGCGGCGTGAGCGTGCGCGTGCGCGGAACGGGATGGCGCGCGGCGTATCTCTTCGCCGCGCTCGTGCTCTTCCTCGCCGACCAAAGCTCAAAGGCTTGGGCCGTGCGGCGACTGCGTACGGGCGAGGTGGTGCGAGCCTTCGACGGCGTGCTCCACTTCGCATACGCGGAGAACCCCGGCATCGCGTTCGGTCGCTTGCAGGGGGGCGGCGAGTTCGGGCGCTGGCTGCTCGCCGCGCTCGCCGGGCTCGCAATCGTCGGCCTGCTTCTCTACTTATTCCGCACGAAGCGGACGGACGACCGCATACTCGGAGCCATTGCGCTGTTGCTCGCGGGCGTCGCCGGAAACCTCTGCGACCGCATACGGCTCGGCCACGTCATAGACTTCATAGAGGTCTACATAGGCTCGTACCAGTGGCCGACCTTCAACGTCGCGGACGCAGCCATCTGCACGGGCGCGGCCCTGCTCGCGATAGACCTTCTGTTGGAAGGCAGAAGAGAAGGCAGAAGGCAGAAAGCAGAAGGCAGACCGAGCGCAGAGAGCGGCGCGTGAGACGCGGAGGCTTTGTGACTGCCTTCTGCTTTCTGCCTTCTGCCTTCTGATTTAAAAATGTATCCAGAGCTTTTCCGCATCGGCAGTTTTCCCGTTAACACGTACGGCGTGCTTCTGGCGCTCGCGTTTCTTTTGGCGCTGTTTGTGGCCGCGCGTCTGGGCGAGCGCGACGGTCTGCCGCGCGAGCGCGTCTTCGACCTCGGGTTGTGGATGCTCTTGGGCGGGCTCGTCGGCTCGAAGCTTCTGCTGATGCTCGCGGAGCCCGAGTACGGGTCGAACTGGCGCAACCTTCTCTCGATAGACTTTCTACGCTCGGGCGGCGTCTGGTACGGCGGCTTCCTCGGCGGGCTTCTGACTGCGATATTCCTGATGCGTCGCTACGGGCTCCCGTTCTGGAAGGCGACCGACGCGTTCGCGCCGGGCGTCGCTCTGGGTCAGGCCGTCGGCCGTCAGGGATGCTTCGCCGCCGGGTGTTGCTGGGGCAAGCCGACGGCGCTCGCGTGGGGCGTTCACTTCACGGACGCGGGCCATCAGGTGACGAACGTGCCGACCACCGTCGCGCAACTCTCGACACCGGCCGAGCAGACCTACTGGGCGCAGAAGCTCGGCGGCCTCGACGCGCCTGTGCATCTTCACCCGACGCAGCTTTATGAATCGTTCGCGGCGTTCCTAATCTTCCTCCTGCTCGTCTGGCTGCACAGGCGCAAGCGCTTCACGGGTCAGGTCATCGCGACCTACGCGGTGCTCTACGGGCTTCTACGCTTCCTCGTCGAGTTCGTGCGCGACGACCCGCGCGGCGACATCCTCGGCCTGACGACTTTGACGGGCCTCTCGACCTCGCAGATGATAAGCCTGCTCGTCGCCATCGGCGGCGTCGTCTTCCTCTTCCTCAGAAGTCGGCGCGTCAACCGCGACGGCTCGGGCGCGACCACCACCCCGCGGGCCGCGGACGCCGCAAGCGCATGAGCAGCGACACGCACGAGAAGATGACGGAGGCCGAAAGCGCCGAGGGCGAGAACTCAGTCGAGTCGCCCTCGGAAGCTTCGTCCCTGGCCGAGACGGAGGAGGCCGCGCTCGCCTTCGAGGTGTCGGAGGAGGAGGCGGGCGCGAGGCTCGACGCTTTCCTTGCCGCGCGCATCGAGGGCGTGAGCCGCACGACGCTCAAGGGCGCGATTGAGGAGGGCGACGTGCTCGTCGGCGGGCACGCGTCGAAGCCTTCATACAAGCTTCACGCGGGCGAGCGCGTCGAGGTAGAGCTTCCCGAGCCGCCCGCCACCGAAGTCGAGCCCGAAGATATTCCGCTCGACGTAGTCTACGAAGACGAAGAGGTCATCGTCGTCAACAAGCCCGCGGGGCTAGTCGTACACCCCGCCGCGGGCGTCCGCAACGGCACGCTCGCAAACGCGCTCGCCTTCCGATTTCAGAATGCGGAGTTCGGAACCTCGATTCGTCCCGGCATCGTCCATCGCTTAGACCGGGACACTTCGGGGCTCATCGTCGTCGCGAAGACTGCGCGCGCGCACGAGAGCCTGTCAGACCAGTTCCGCGCGCGTACGGTCTTCAAGTCTTACGCGGCGCTCGTCCACGGCGTGACGAAGGAGGAGAAGGGAAAGATCGAGCAGCCCGTCGCGCGCGACCCGCGCCACCGCACGCGCATGGGAGTGGTGCGCGGCGGGCGCGCGGCGCTCACGCTCTGGCGCGTGCGCCGACGCTTCGAGCGCTTCACGCTCCTCGACGTTGAGATAAAGACCGGCCGCACGCACCAGATTCGCGTCCACCTCGCGTGGATGAAGCACCCTGTAGTCGGCGACGAGACGTACGGCATGGGCCGCGACAAGACCATCGCCGACGCGCGCCTTCGCTCCGCGATTGCCTCGATGGGGCGACAGTTTCTACACGCCGCGCGACTCGGCTTCCACCACCCGCGCACGGGCGAATGGATGAGCTTCGACTCGCAACCGCCGCCCGACCTCGCACGCCTCCTCGAAGAGCTTGAGGCGAAGCGCTCCTGATTGTCCCTTTAAACTGCTTACTGCTTACCGCTCACAGCCCTCTTGCTTTATACTGTCGCCCGAGGGAAGCAACGACCACGCGCCGCGCGGGCATCGAAAGGGGTGCTCGAAGCGATTGAAGACTCCGAAGTTTCGTCACGCGCTCCCCAAACCCGTCTATGAAGATTGCAAGGCTCTGGATTCTGTTCACCATATCGGTCTGCGGCCTCGTCGCCGCGGCCTCGACGCGCGCGCCTAAGCAGCAGCAACAGCCTGCACGCCCGCCCGCGGCGCAGCAGACGCCCACGCCGCAGAACGATCTTGAGGAGGGCGTCACCTCGCGCGTCGTTCGCGTGCCCGTCACCGTGCTCGATAAGAAGGGCAAGCCCGTCGTCGGCTTGACGAGGAACAACTTCCTCGTCACCGAAGAGAAGCGGCCCGTACAGTTCGACTTTCTCGGCGAGGTTGCGGAGCTTGAGAAGCTTCCAATCTTCGTCGGCGTCCTGATGGACACTTCAAGCTCGACTTCGGGCAAGCTCGGCTTCGAGAAGGAAGCGGCCATCAACTTTCTCGACGTAGTGACGCGCACGCGCAAGGATCAGGCCGCCTTCGCGACGTTCGACGACGAGGTCAATCTCCGGCAGGACTTCACGAAGAATCTCGACCTGCTCAAAAAGGCGATTGACGCGGTGAAGAAGCCCGGCTCTCAGACTTCGCTCTACGACGCCGTCTGGCAGTTCTGCGACGAGAAGATGCGCGGCGTCAACAGCCCGCGCCGCGCGCTCGTCATCATCACGGACGGCGACGACACATACAGCCGCGCAAAACTCGACGACGCCATCGCGATGGCGCAGAGGACGGACACGATAATCTTCGCCATCTCGACCAAAGGCGGCTTTACGGGGAGCGCCGTCCCCGGCGTCGAGGCGGGCACGGTCAAGGACTCGGGCGACAAGGAACTCGACAAGCTGTCGGGAGAGACGGGCGGCCGCGCCTTCTTCACGGGCGACATGCTCGCCTTAGAGCGCGCCTTCAAGAAGATAGGCGAGGAGCTTCGCTCGCAGTACCTTCTGACCTACAAGCCCGAAGGCCCCTTCGACGGCAGCTACCGCCGCATCGAAGTCCGCGTCGCCACCGGCGACGGCTACAAGATAAACGCCAAGCGCGGCTACACGGCGGACAGGGAAATGATGAGGAAGTGATGTAAGAGCGGTCAGCACTCAGCGGTCAGCTTTCAGCTTTTTGTTCTGCCGCAGCCGGGACTTTTTTGACAGGGTGGTGTTTTAAGCTGAGAGCTGACCGCTGACAGCTTTCCAAAGGAAAGATGATGTTGAGCAATAAAAGATTCGTGCGGGTGTTGGCTCTGATGCTGGCGGCGGCCTCTTTGTGCGCGGGCGTGGGCGCGCGTGCGCAGCAGCAGCGGTCGCAGCCGCCCGCGGCGCAGCAGCAGAAGCCCGCGCAGAAGACGGACGAGCCCGTTGACGACGACGACGTGGAGCGCGTCGAGACCGATTTGACGAACGTCCTCTTCACGGCCACAGACCGCAACAAGCGTTTCATCACCACCATCAAGCAGGAGGACATATCAGTCCTCGAAGACGGCGTGCCGCAGCAGGTCTTCACCTTTCAAAGGCAGGTAGACCTCCCGCTCTCGCTCGCCATACTCATCGACACGAGCAACTCGCAGGAGCGCACGCTCCCCGAAGAGAAGCGCGCCGCGCAGCAGTTCGTGGACACGGTCATACGCGCGAGCAAGGACGAGGTGGCCGTGCTCACCTTCACGGGCGAGACGACCTTAGAGCAGGGCTTGACGGGCAGCGCCTCGCGCGCGCGCCGCGCCATCGACCGCGTAGAGTTTCAGCCGCCCTCGGGCTACATCGGCGGCGGCCTCGTCGTCACGACGCCCGGCGGCGTCGGCGGCGGCACGCCCCCAATCTCGGGCGACAACCAGAACCGCGCGGGCTCGACGGCCATTTGGGACTCTATCTGGGTCACCTCGCGCGAAGTCCTCTCCGATACCTCGGACAAGACGCGCCGCGCGATCATCCTGCTCACCGACGGCGACGACACGAGCAGCCGCATGAAGCTGAACGAGGCGGTCGATTCCGCGCTCAAGGCCGACGCGATCATCTACGCCATCGGCATCGGCGACAGCTTCAGCTTCAGCGGCGTGGACGAAGGCTCCCTTCGTAAGATAACCGAGCGCACGGGCGGCCGCGCATACTTCCCTCGCAACGAGGAAGACCTCCGCTCCGCCTTCGCGCAGATTCAGGACGAGCTTCGCGAGCAGTACCTTATCGCCTACTCGCCCTCGAACAAGGCGAAGGACGGCACCTTCCGCAAGGTCGTGATAGATGTCAAAGACCCCGAGCTTCGCAAGAACCTCAAGCTCACATACCGTCAGGGCTACTTCGCCCGCAGCGTCGTCGAGGCGAAGCCCGTAAGGAGGAAGTAGGCAGAAGGCAGAAAGCAGAAGGCAGAAGGCAGAAGGCAGCCGGTCATTCAAGACCCGGCTGCCTTCTTGTTTTGCCTGCATACCGCCTACTGCCCTCTGCTTTCTGCCTTCTGCCTTCTGCTTTTACGAGTGACAATGCCGCGAAAGCTTTGATATATTGAACTTGCGCGCGTCGTGCGCCGCCTCAACCGGCCGCGCGCGTGCTTGACCGAGACGGCGTCCGCTTCCACATAGGCACAGCGCTTGTAGCCCCCGCCTTTGGAACTCTTTCCGGTCGCCACGAGCCAAAGATAACTTTCTTGAGAGCAGGCAGAAGGGGATGCGCCCGCGCGTCTCGGAACTCTTCGGCCGAAGAGGATTGCCATGCCCCTGTCCGAAATCTACCCGGCGGAGCAGCGCGACGCGCCGGAGGAGCAACTGAGCGCGTCCGTCCGGCAGCTCGAAGCGCTGACGGCCCTCGCCGCGACGCCCGGCGACGGGCGCGCGCTCGAAGAGCTTTTCGCAGGGCTCGCCGACACGATCACGGAGCTTACGGACTACCGCACCTGCCTCGTCGTGCTCTTCGCCGACGACGGCGAGCGGCGGCGCGTGCTCTCACACTCCTCGAACATCCCGCGCGAGTACATAGAGGCTTCGGGCCTGCGGCCGTACCGTCGAGAGGAGATCGCGCGCCTCGTCGAAGGCGGCGTGCGCATAGAGGTCGGCGAGCTGGGCTTCGCCGCGTACTATCCGCCGACCCACTACCACCTTCTCGAAGACTTCTCCGCCGAGCGCTTCAAAACTAACTTGCCGCGACCCCTGCCTTCGTACGGCGTCGAGCCGTGGCACGAGGGCGACGAGCTTTTCGTCCCGCTCACGACGCACGACGGTGAGTTCATCGGACTCATCGCCTTAGACGACCCGCGCTCCGGCCGCGCGCCCGACCGCCGTAGCGTCCTCCCCGCCGTGGCCTTCGCGCGACAGACCGCGCAGCTAATCGCGCGCCAGCGCGACGCGGAGAAGCTGGCCGCGCAGGCGAGGCGCGAAGCAGTCGTCAACCGCATCACGCGCGCCGTGCGCCGCTCGCTCGACATCGAAGACGTATTCCGCGCGGCGACGAGTGAACTGGGCTTGCACCTCGGCGTTGACCGCTGCGCCGTCTTCATGCTCGACAGGGACGCTGGCGTCGTGCGCTCGGTCGCGGAGTACAGGACGCCTGGAGTCGAATGCGCCTCTGGCGAGTACGGTCTCGACATCACCGCAAAGCTCGTCGAGAAGATTAAGGAGTGCGGCGTGCTCGCCTTCGAGGACGTGGAGAACGACCCCGCGATACGCCCCGTCTACGAGCAGATACTCAAGCGGCTCGGGACGCGCTCGATCATGTACGTCGCCATTCGCGTGGGCGACGAGCTGCCCGGCTGCTTCGTCATATCGAGCGTCCACGAGCGCCGACGCTGGCGCACCGAAGAGATCGTGCTCGCCGCGGCCGTCGCAGACCAGACCGGCATCGCGCTCCGACAGGCCGAACTCTACCAACGCGCCGAGGCGACGAGCGCGCGCGAAGCTCTGGTCAACCGTCTGGGCCACGCCATACGCGCCTCGCTCAACCTGCCGGAGGTGATGAGCGCCGCGACGCACGAACTCGGCCGGGCTCTGCGCGCCTCGCGCGTCTACATACGCCCTTACGACCCCGCGAGCCCGGACAACTCGCCCGTGATGTTCGAGTACCTCGACGGCGACGCCGCGCGAGTCGCCGCGACGGGCATCAGCTACGGAATGCCCGTCGGCCAACATCTCATCGAGACGCAACGCACGCTCGTCATCGACGACGCGTTCAACTACGAGGGCGAAACGCCCGAGATAGGCGCGCACGTGCGCGAGCTTGCGCGCAGGAACGGCGGGCTCTCGAAGATAGTCTGCCCGCTCGTCGTACAGGGGCGCTTCCGCGGCGCGCTCTGCATACACCAGACAGACCGCCTGCGCCGCTGGGCGCGCGACGAGGTCGCGCTCGTCGAGTCGGTCGCCGCGCAGTTGGCGACCGGCATCGCGCAGGCGGAACTGTTCGAGATGGTCGAGCGCGCGAAGCGCACGTGGGAGGCTACGTTCGACGCGATGTCGGACGGCATCTTCATCTTCTCGAACGAGCGAAGCCTGATGCGCGTCAATCGCGCGGGCGCGCTGCTCGAAGCCGCGGGGCCGCACGAGCTTCTGGGCCGACGCTGCTGCGACATACTTCGCGCGGGGCGCGGCGAGGGGTGCATCGTCGAGCGCGTGACGGCCGAGGGGCGGCCCGTGACGCTCGAATACACGCCTGAACGTCTGGGCCGCACGCTCCTCGTCACGGCCGAGCCCGTGATGGACGAGGCGGGGCAGACGGGCACGGTCTGCACGGTGCGCGACCTCTCCGAGCTTCGGCAGATAGAGGCGGTCGCGCGCGAGCGCCAGTCGCTCTTAGAGCACGTCCTTGAGAGCGCGCGCGAGAACATCTGCGCCGTTGACCCCGAGGGCCGCATCATGTGGATCAACAGCGCGGGCGCGGAGATGTGCGGCTACCCCAAAGAGTCGCTCATCGGAGAGCACTTCACCATGCTCGTCGAGCGCGGCGAGCGCGGCATGGCCGAGGAGCGCTTCCAACGCACGCTCGCGGGCGAGCCGCAGACCGTCGAGCTGAGACTCTTGACGTGTGACGGCGAGACTCGCTACGTCGTCTCCGACGCGACGCCGCTCGTCAACGAAGGCCGCACGACCGGCGTGCTCTCGATAACGCGCGACGTGACCGAGCTGCGCCGACAGCGCGAGCACGCGGCGCAGGCCGACAAGCTTCGTGCGTTGGGCCAACTCGCTTCGGGCGTCGCACACGACTTCAACAACGCGCTCGCCGCGATACTCGGGCGCGCACAGTTGCTCCGACGCTCGACCGAGTGCGGCGACGACTTCGCGCACGGGCTCGACATCATACTCACCGCCGCGGAGGACGCCGCCGCGACCGTGCGCCGCATACGCTCGTTCGCGCACCAGTCGCCCGCCGAGATGCACGCGGGGCTGGACGTGCGGGAGCTTCTGCGCGACGCCGTCGAGATAACGCGCACGCGCTGGGAGAACGACGCGCGCGCGCGCGGGCTCGACTACGAGGTGGCGGTCGAGTGCGAGTGCGGGGGCGAGCTGCGGACGCAGGGCAACGCGTCGGAGCTTCGAGAGGTCTTCGTCAATCTCATCGTCAACGCCATTGACGCGATGCCCACGGGCGGCAGGCTCGGCATCCGCTGCCGACGCGGCGGCGGGCGCGTGCAGATGCTCTTCACGGACACGGGCGCGGGGATGACCGAAGAGGTGCGCGCGCGCATCTTCGAGCCCTTCTTCACGACGAAGGGCGTGCACGGCACGGGGCTCGGGCTCTTCGTCTCCTACGGCATCGTCGAGCGGCACGCGGGCCACATCTCCGCGTCGTCCGAGCCGGGGCGCGGCACGACCTTCACGATTGACCTGCCGCATGTCGAAGACGCGCCGCGGGCGACAACGGGCAAGCCCGCGCGCGACGATAAGGTCACGCGCGGACGTGCTCTCTCAGTGCTCGTCGTTGACGACGAAGAGGTCGTGCGCTGGACTCTCGCGGAGATGGTCGAGGCGATGGGCCACAGCGTGCGTACGGCCGACGGCGGGCGCGCCGCGCTCGAAGCGTTGGAGTCGTGCGAGTTCGACGTGGTCTTCACAGACCTCTCGATGCCCGAGATGGACGGTTGGGAAGTTGCGCGCGCGGTTCGACGACGCTCGCCTCTGACGCGCATCGCGGTCGTCACGGGCTACGGTCGCGACGCAGCGCGCACGCAGGGCGACGCGCCCGCCGACACCGTCATCGGCAAGCCCTTCGACTTCACACAAGTGGAAGAGGTGTTGACGCAGTTCGGGAGTTAAAACAGAATCGCGAGCGGTAGCCTCGCGGGTACGGATAGGGATTCAACACAGATAGAGACAGAGGCACGGCTAATTGAGTGTTAGCCGTGCCTCTCGTGTCTGCGGTGGTGGAGCTACCCGCTCGCTACCGCTCGCGGTTCTGTTATCTTTCGCCGCGCCCGACTTCGACTTCAGTTTCGAGTGCGACGACGAGGTTGCGTACGCTCGGCTGGTCAATGGGCTCGACGAGGCGGAGCGCTTCGTCGAGTACGCGGCGCTGGTACTCGGGCCAGTTGGGCTTGCCGACGACGCAGCCCAACTCGCCCGGATAGTATGCGGCGCGAGGCGCGCGCGCCTGCTCCGCGACTTCGCGGTCAACCGAGAGCATCATCGTCGGTATCCCCGCCGACTCTATCGCGCGCGCGGTGAGAGCCATCGTCTGGTGGCAGAGTCGCGAAGCGGGGACGAGGAGCGCGGCCTGAACCTCGTAGCGGTTGACTCGCTCGACGAGTTCGGGGAGCGTCGTGGAGGCGAAGCGCGCCGCGTTCGGGATGAAGCCGCACAGACTCCAGAAGACTGGATTGAGTTGGCCTATGATGCCGTTGCCCTCGAACTCCTTGAGGCGCTCGATTGGAACCTGCGCGTTCATGTCTTCCCGCACGGCCGCGGGGTCGTAGCCGCGCGCAGACCACTTGAGGTCACCCGCCTCCACTTCAATCGGGATTTCGCGGAATGAGGTGTCGCCGCCGAAGATTGACGAGTCGAAGGCTTCGGTGCCGTCGATATATGCGCCCGCCGAAGTGATGAGCGCGAGGTTGAGCATGGGGAGCGCGCGGCGCGCGGGCCTGAAGGGCGCGTGGCGGTTGACGACCCAGGGGTAGTGGCCGCCCACCTCGTCGCCGCGCAACTCGTTTATCTGCTTCCAGCGCGCATAGCTGTCGCGCCACTCCTCGGGGCGTTCGAGTATCTCCGCCATCAGACTCCCCTTCCGAACTGTCTCTGTTGATTAGCTTCGTCGAATTCTAATCGCAAACGTGCGCGCGCGCCAGCATCGGCCGCGCTTCAGTTGTACCCCCAATGTCTCTCTCAGTCGTGCCCCCTCGTCTCTCTCAGTCGTGCCCCCGTGTCTCTCAGTCGTAGTCCATGATCTCCGCGAGCAGTCGTATCGGCGGCGCGGCGAGGTCTTCGGGTACGACCGATTCGCGCGGGTCTTCCGACTCTTCGAGCCAGCGAAGCGCGCGTGCGAGCCCTTCGACGTACTCGCGCACGTCGAGCGACATGAAGCGCTCGGAGCCTAAGCGCGTGAACTTCTCTCGCGCCATCCCGTACATGCGCCGCGCGGCACCGCGACGCCCTATCTCTATGTGGTGGAAGATGACCGCGGATTGAATGAGCGCCTGAAGGAAGAGCTTCTCGCGCGGGCCGCAGTCGTCGCGCCAGCGATCCTCCCAAGCGTCGTGCGCCGCGTGAAACTCGCCCGCGTTATAGAGGTCTATGCCCGCGAGGTACTCGGCCGGATAGCGGGCGGCGTGCTCCTCTGTGTAAGCGTCCATGAAAGGCAAAGGATGAAGGATGAAGAATGAAGTATGAAGTTAAGCCTTACTGTTTTCACTTCATCCTTTCTCCTCCCTCCAATCTCTCTTCAGTAGCGCGGGACGGTCGAGTCTATCTCCCTAGACCAGCGGTCTATGCCGCCCGCGAGGTTGTGAAGCTTCCCGAAGCCCTGCCGCGAGAGCCACGCGCAGACCTGCGCGCTCCGCATCCCGTGGTGGCACATGAAGACCGTCTCGCGCTCCGGGTCGAGCGACGTGGCCCACTCGTTGAAGAGGCTCAAGGGCAGCAGGCGCGTGCCTTCGATGCGCGCGAGTTCATACTCCTCCGGCTCGCGCACGTCTATGACGAGCGGCGGTTCTTCGCCCCTCATGCGCTCGGAGAGTTGCGACGGATCGATGTTTTTGAAGTCCATGCGTGTAACCTTGCGTGTAACCTTCCGCGTGTGCGGAAAAAGTACCAGCGGGGCACGCCCGAGAGCAACCAGCGGGCGCGGTTAAGTCTCTACATTCGTTGATTTTTGCCACTTGCGCCGTCCGGCGTATCATCGTAGAATCTACCGTCCGGTATCGCGGCGGTGCGCCATCTCACCAGGAAAGTGGCCCGCTTCGTACGGACGTTCAAACGTTAGAAGTGAACCCGACCTGAACGTTAAAAGTTGAACCCGACCCGTTAGTTTCGACCCGTTTTCCCACGAAAGGTTCTCAGAAGATGAAGCCCCTACGTACGCACGCACGCCCCCGCGCGTTCCGATTCGTGCTCTGCCTGCTCGCCGTCGTCTTTGCCACAGCGCCCGCATACGCCGCGGGCGGCGACAAGGACTGGAAGCCGATTGAGCCTTCGTAGCTCTCGATGACGGCCCCCGCCGTCGAGAAGGACGCCGACGCGGAGGCGCTCTTCTGGGAAGTCCGCGTTGACTATGACGCGGACGAGGGCATGACGCTCAACCACTACGTACGCATCAAAATCTTCAACGACCGCGGGCGCGAGGCGCAGAGCAAGATAGACATCCTCGCCCCGAAGGTGCGTGGCTTCGAGACCGCAATCAAGGACGTGGCCGCACGCACCATCAAGCCCGATGGCTCCATCGTCGAGTTGAAGAAGGAGGACATCTTCGAGCGCATCGTCGTCAAGGCGAGCGGCGTCAAGGTCAAGGCCAAGACCTTCGCGCTGCCGGGCGTCGAGCCGGGCTCCATCATCGAGTATCGCTGGAAGGAGGTTCGACGCGAAACCATCTCGCTCTACGAGGAGTTCGAGTTCGCGCGCGACATCCCCGTCCAGCAGGTCAAGTACTACATCAAGCCGCTCTCAAACGTCATCTTCGGGATGCGCGCGCAGACCTTCCACACCGGCATGGCGCCCTTCCAGAAGGAGAAGGACGGCTTCTTCAGCATGACCATGACGAACGTCCCGGCCTTCCGCGAGGAGCCGCGCATGCCGCCCGAGCACGCCGTCCGCCCGTGGATGCTCGTCTTCTACTCGGCCGAGAACACCTTCTCGCCGCAGCAGTTCTGGGCCAACTACGGTAAGGAGGTCTACGACGAGCACAAGTCGATGATGAAGGTCAGCGACGACGTGAAGCGCGCCGCGGCCGAGGCCACGACGGGCGCGACGACCGACGAGGAGAAGCTCGACCGCCTGTTCGCCTACGCCCGCGCGAAGGTTAAGAACGTCACCGACGTTACCTCCGGCTTCACGACCGATCAGGTCGAGAAGATGAAGGAGAACAAGAACCCCGGCGACACGCTCAAGCGCGGCGTCGGAAGCTGGCACGACATAGACATGCTGTTTGCGGCGATGGCCGTCGCCTCGGGCTTCGACGCGCGCGTCGCGAAGGTCGGCGACCGCTCCGAGGACTTCTTCGACCCGACCTTCCCAGACGACTACTTCATCAGCCGCAAGGGCACCGAAGACGTTGCCGTCAAGGTCGGCGACGGGTGGCGCTTCTACGACCCCGGCACGACCTACGTCGCCGAGGGGATGCTGCGCTGGCAGGAGGAGGGGCAGCAGGCTCTCATCTCCGACCCGAAGCAGCCCTTCTTCGTCACGACGCCGATGTCCGGGCCGGACAAGTCCGTCGAACGCCGCACGGGCAAGTTCAAGCTCACGGAGGACGGCACGCTTGAAGGCGACGTGAGGATAGAGTATACGGGCCACCTCTCCGTCGATATGAAGAACGAGAACGACGATGACTCGCCCGCCGAGCGCGAGGAGTCTCTGAAGAACGACTTCAAGGCGCGACTCGGCTCGGCCGAATTCACGAACATACAGATCGAGAACGTGACCGACCCCGTCAAGCCCTTCGCCTACACGTTCCACGTCAGCGTGCCGGGTTACGCGCAGCGCACGGGCAAGCGTCTCTTCCTACAGCCATCCTTCTTCCAGCACGGGCGCGGGCCGCTCTTCCCGACGGCCGCGCGACGCCACGACGTGTACTTCCACTACCCCTGGTCGGAGGAGGATCACATCGAGATAGAGCTGCCCGAGGGCTTCGCGCTCGACAACCCCGAAGCACCGGCCCCCGTGGGCGCGGGCGAGCTGAGCAGCTACGAGCCCGTCGCGCAGATAAGCAAGGACGGCCGCACGCTCGTCTGGGGACGCAAGTTCCACTTCGGCGCGATGCGCAAGACCGGGGGCTTGTCGCTCATCTTCCCGACGGCCACGTACCCCTCGCTCAAAGCCTACTTCGACGCGGTCAGCCAGCAGGACGGCACGACCATCGCCCTCAAGCAGGGCGCACCGGCCGCAGCCAAAAACTAAGGATGAAGGCGGAAGGATGAAGGATGAAAGCACGGCAGTTCAGGCTTAACTTCATCCTTCATCCTTCATCCTTCATCCTTTCAACTTACGCCCCTCAGTAAGAAGGAAACCCACAATGCTTTACCGTCTGACTGCCTCCGCCCTCCTGCTCGCGGCCGCGCTGCTCTCGCCGCCCGCGAGCGCACGCGCCGCCGTCATCGGCGACGACGCGCCTTCGTGGCTCAAGCAGGCCGCAACGGCGACCGCGCCCGCTTACGACAAGCGCGTCAAGGCCGTCGTGCTGCTCAAGGACGTGAACGCCTCGGTCTCGGCCGACGGCCGCGTCGTCACCACGACCAGCTACGCCGTGCGCATACTCTCGCGCGAAGGGCGCGAGGAGGCGCGCGCGGCGGAAGCCTACCTGACGGCCTCGGGCAAGGTGCGCGAGCTTCACGCGTGGATGATACGCCCGACGGGCGAGGTGAAGTCTTACGGCAAGGACGAGACGCTCGACATCGCGCTCAACCCCGACGACGTTTACAACGAGTACCGACTGCGACTCATCTCGGCGGCCGACGACGTGTCCGGCCCCGGCACGGTCTTCGGCTACCAGTCGGTCGTCGAGGAGCGCACGATCTTCTCGCAGGACGCCTTCCACTTTCAGGACGACCTGCCCGCGCTCGTCTCGCGCTACGCGCTGACCGTTCCGCAGGGCTGGCGCGCGGGCGGCGTCACCTTCAACCACGCGAAGCTCGACCCGACGCTCGCGGGCTCGACCTACACATGGGAGCTTCGAGACCTCGCGCCCGTCGATGATGAGCCCTACAGCCCAGACATGTCCGCGCTCGTCCCGCGCCTCGCCGTCAGCTACTTCCCGCCCGCGGGCGCGCAGGTACGCTCCTTCGAGTCATGGGCCGACGTGGCGCGCTTCATGAGCGAGCTCGAAGACCCGCAGGCGGACATCAACGACGCCGTCGCCGCGAAGGCGCGCGAGCTAACGGCCAACTCGAAGACGGAGCTTGAGAAGATTCAGGCCATCGGCCGCTACGTCCAGAACGTTCACTACATCTCCATCCAGACGAACATCGCGGGCGGCGGCGGCTATCGCCCGCACGCCGCGACGGAGGTCTTCGCCAAATCCTACGGCGACTGCAAGGACAAGGCGAACCTCATGCGCTCGATGCTCAAGGCCGTCAAGATCGACTCGTATCTCGTGAGCATCTACTCGGGCGAGCCGACCTACGTGCGCGCCGAGTGGGCCTCGCCCATGCAGTTCAACCACTGCATCATCGCCATCCGCGTCGCGGACGAGACGCAAGTCCCGACGGTCGTCAAGCACCCGCAGCTCGGACGCCTGCTCATCTTCGACCCGACCGACGACAGCACGCCCGTCGGCGACCTGCCCGACCACGAGCAGGACAGTCTCGCGCTCATCGACGCGAAGGAGTCGACCGAACTTCTACGCATGCCCGTCACGCCGCCCGACGCCAACCGCCTTGAGCGCACGACCGAAGTGACGCTTCAGCGCGACGGCTCGATAGCCGCCACGGTGCGCGAGCGCACCTTCGGCCAGTCGGCGGCTCTGGAGCGCGCGCTCTTTAAGAACCTCTCGCGCGGCGACTACGAGACCGTCATACAGCGTTGGGCGGGGAGCGAGGCGACGGGCGCGAAGTTCACGCGCATCGAGCCGGCGGACGAGCACGCCGAGGGTCGCTTCTCGCTCGACGTTGACTTTGTCGCGCCCGCCTACGCGAAGACGATGCAGGACAGGCTTCTCGTCTTCAAGCCTTCGGTCGTCGGCCACAGCAACACGGGCTGGCTCGCGGAGACGACGCGCAAGCAGCCCGTCGTCCTCAAGTCGAAGGCGCTCAACGAGACCGTCCGCTTCAAGCTCCCCGCGGGCTTCGACGTTGACGAGCTGCCCGACGCCGTCAAGCTAAGCTCCGAGTTCGGCACATACACAGCGAGCTACGAGGTCAAGGACGGCCAACTCCTCTACACGCGCTCACTCATACAGCGCGCCGCGGTCGTCCCCGTCGAGAAGTACAAGGACATACGCAGCTTCTTCGGCCAGGTGCGCGCGAGCGAAGACGCGCCCGTCGTGCTCGCTCGAAAGTAAGCAGAGGCCGTAAACCGTAAAGCGTGAACCGTGACGAGAGAAAGGCCGGTTGCCTTCTTCTTATCACGGTTCACGCTTTACGGTTTACGGTTCTATTCAGTCGTCAGCTTGAAGTCCGCGACGAGCGGGAGGTGGTCTGAGGCGACGAGCGAGAGGCGGCTGCGGTGAAGCGTCAACCGTTCGAGTTTGAGCGACGGGTCGTGGTAGACGTGGTCGAGGTGCAGGAAGGGGAGCGCGCCCGGATACGTCCGGCGCGAGCGAAGGTGCTGGCGCAAGTCCGCGCTGCGAAGCTCCTGCGACAGAAGGCGAGACGCGAGCCCGTGCGTCCACTCGTTGAAGTCGCCCAAGACCACGCGCGGCCCCTTCAAGTCGGCCGCGCGCAGCACCGCGTCGCCGACGAGCTTGCGCCCCTGATGCCGCCGCTCGACGAAGGCCGTGCCGAGATGAACGTTGAAGACGTGGACTACGGACGCGCCCGCCTCATCCATCGCCACGTCAACGCGCAGGGCGCCGCGCGGCTCCTGCCAGCGCCATGTGATGTCGTGGTTGTGGCAGTGCGTGACGGGCAGACGCGAGAGCACGACGTTCCCGTAAGCTCCGCCCTTGTGCTTGCGGTTCTCGCCGAGGTGAAACTGACAACCCAACTCTTCCGCGATGAAGCGCGCCTGATGCGCCTCGCGCGCAGGATTCGACTCGTGGCTCACGACCTCCTGCAACGCAATCACGTCCGCGTCAACCTCGCGCAGCACGGCCGCGATGCGCGCGGGCCTCTCCCTACGGTCGAGCCCCACACACTTGTGGACGTTATAAGTGGCTATCCGAATCCTTCCGTCCTTTAGCAACGTCCCTACAGCCCCTCCGTCTTCGTCTTAACAGTCACGCGCCGAGCAACTCGCCGACCTTCATCTCGAAGCCCGCCAGCACCGCACTCTTTATCACGTCCGACTCGGCTGCTTCCGTAAGCGCGTAATGCTTCTTCCTGAGCACGAGCTGCGCGATGCTACGCGTCTCAAGGTCAACTATCCAGTACTCGCGCACCCCATTCTTCTCGTATAGCGCGCGCTTGGTAATCGCGTCGAGCGCGATTGAGCCGGGCGAAAGAATCTC
>JBJMGR010000226.1:0-6658 GCA_045807805.1 Pyrinomonadaceae bacterium
CTTCTTCGCCTTGTCCTTGAACTGCGTCATGCGCTCAAGCTCCGAGATGCGCACGACGCAGTTGAGCATCCACGCCAGCTCCGCGTGCTCCTTCACGTCCGACTGCACGAAGATGGTCGAGACGTTCGGGTCAACTCCGGCGGCGAGGTATATGCGCGCGACCTCCTTCGTCTTCGCTGCGAGGCGCGCGGGGTCTTGCGGAACCGTGATGGCGTGCAGGTCGACGACGCAGAAGAAGCTCTCGTAGTCGTGCTGCAAGTCCACCCAGTTTCGCAGCGCGCCGAGGTAGTTGCCGATGTGGAGATTGCCGGTCGGCTGCGCGCCGCTGAAGATTCTCTTACGCATTTCTGACAAACCCTTCGGATGCACGCCCCGCCGCTAGATACCGAACAGCAGCCTGTAGATGAGCAGGCGAATAGGGCTGAAGATCGCGCGGAAGACGCCGAAGTAGACGGCGGCCACGAGGATGAAGTAGCCGTACTGTTCGAGCGCGTCGAGCACCGGCGCGGCGCTCTGCGGCAGAATCGAATAGAGCACCTTGCTCCCGTCCAGCGGCGGGAACGGCAGCAGGTTGAAGACCGCCAGCGACATGTTCATTATCAACATGTAGTTGAGGAACATCGCTATCGGCTCGGCGTAAGACCCGTCGCCCGCCCCGCCGTGCCCGCTGAGTATGCCTAAGAGAATGTTGGGGTCGATGACGCCCGACGCCATCAGCACCTTCAGCACGACGAAGGCGATTATCGCGAGCAGCGTGTTTGCCATGATGCCCGCCAGCGAGACCATCACGTTGGCCTTGTCCTTCTCGCGCCACTTCAAGGGATTGACGGGCGTTGGCTTACCCCAGCCGACAAGCGGAATCGCGTAGCCCGCTCCCGCGGCGATGAAGCCGACGATGGGTATGAGCAGCGTGCCGATGGGGTCTGTGTGCGCGACGGGGTTGAGCGTGACGCGGCCGAGCAGGCGCGCAGTGTCGTCCCCGAACTTCCAGGACATCCACGCGTGCGCCGCCTCGTGCGCCGAGATGGCGAACAGCAGCACGATGAGGTAGAAGATTAATCTTCCGAAGAGATCAGACTCAGGCATCACACACTCTACTGTCGGCGACGCTTGGGCCGCGCGAAGTCAGAAAAAGTAGCACGCGAAGGTTGTTTAAGCAATCGGCGTTCAGCACTCAGCCTTCAGCCCATCTCTCTCTACGGACTTCGCGCCTTCTTCGCGTCCTTTGCATTTAGAAAGTCCGCGCCCAATCGCAACGGGTGCGAAGAAGAGACGAGAGACGCTAAAGGGGTTTGGCTGAAAGCTGAGTGCTGAATGCTGACAGCTACTTCACCAACGTCCCTTTTATCCCGAGCGGGAGGCTATAGACGGCCTCGTTCGTGGCGACAATCATGTCGCCCGCGGCGTTGAAGGCGAGGCCGACGATGTTCATCCCCGCGACTACGAGGCGCGCGTCCGTCCCGTCGGACGAGATGCGCACGACGCCGCGACGCCCGCGATGAGAGGCCGCCACGTACAGATTCCCTTCCGAGTCGAACGCGAGCCCGTTCGGGCGGCCCAGACCCTTAAAGAAGACGGACGCGCGCCCGTCGCTGTCCACGCGCTGCACAGACTCGCTGCTCGAAACGGTCGGCCCCGTCACGTATAGATTGTCGTCCGGCCCGAACGCGAGATGGTAGGCCGCGACCGACGGTTCCAGAAGCGCCCAGACCTCTGCCTCGCCGCGCCCGTTGACTCGGTGAATCGTCCCCGTCCGGTCGCCCACGTAAATGCGCCCCGCGCGGTCGAACGCGAGGCCGGTCGCGACGCCGAGGTCGCGCGCGAAGGGGACGACTTCGTGGAACGGGGTGACTCGATAGACCGTGCCGTCCATGCGCGAAGTGACGTACATCTGCCCGAGCGAGTCGAAGGCGATGCCGGTCGGGTTAGTGACCTCGCCCGTCACGCTCGACATATTGCCCGCCGAGTCTATACGGAAGAGCGAGACGGGCATGCGCTGCCCGCGCGAGCCCGAGCGCGTGACGTAGACCGAGCCGTCATCGGGGTCGACTGCCGGGTTCGCCACGAGGTGCAGGTCGTCCGCGAGCTTGCGCCCGACGACGACGCGCGCCGAGTTGCTACGCTGCCCGTCGTTGCTTTCAAGGAGGACTTCCGCCTCGCCGTCGTCTTCCAGAGTCTCGGGCACGATGGCGAGCACGCGCCACGGCGCGGCCCCGACCATGCGCGCCTCCGCGCCCGCGAAGGTCACGCGGCACTCGTCCAGATTGCTCGTGTCGTAGCCCGCGCACTCGACCGAGACCTCGCCGCCCGGTATCGCCGCCGCCGGATCAACACTCACAATCTGCCCACTCGACATCGAAACTCCCCAAGCGAGGCTCGGCCCGCCTCAAACATAAATGACCACGAGATAAAAGTTGACCTCATCATACGACGCCCGTGCGGGGCGTGTCTATTAACAGAACCGCGAGCGGTAGCCTCGCGGGTAGCGGCTACGAGGTTGGCTTGGATGTCAGAGCTTGAGACCCGCTCGCCACCGCTCGCGGTTCCGATTTAACTTGTGCTTCGGCGACGGGGTTTGTGCTATACTCCGCGCAAGTTAAGGAGACATCTGCTGCGGCCTCAAAATCGCGGCAATTTTTTTGCCGCGAAGTTTCCTGAACCCGAGAGGCTGCGGGCGCTCACACGACCAGACGGTGTTTGCGCACGAGATAACATCACAGGGCATAAGGGCAGCGTCCGTCACATCCCGCTCGCTTCACTATCTCTCTAACTTGAGGCCGAAACCGTCAACGCACCTGCGCACATCGCGCGGTGCGTTTCACTTTTGAGCGGCCGTCGTCGGGCGCGGAGGAATACCAATCAGCAACGTACACGGCAATACGCAGGGCTTGAAGCCGAATCAACTACGCCGCATCGAGAAGCTCTACTCGCGGCGCATCTCGCCACAGCAGGTCGTCACGCCCGAGTTCGCGCGGCAGCTTTCGGAGCTTTCGCACGAGACGCGGCGGCAGATCGGCGCGCTCATAGACCGCAAAGGTTACGTCGAGTACGTCGTCGTCGGCGACGCCCGACGCATGGAGTGGCCCGACCTCAAGCGCACGCGCGTCGGCGAGGGGCGCTTCCGCGGGCTGCGCGCGGTACACACGCACCTGCGCGGCGAGGATTTGACGCAGGACGACTTGAACGACCTCGCGCTCCTGCGCCTCGACCTCATGGTCGCCGTGGACGTTGACGAGCGCACGGGACTGCCCGGCCGTGTGCGCGCCGCGCATCTCCTTCCCACGACGCCCGAAGCGGTCGCGGACGGCGAAGAGCCTTCGGCCGCGTACACGTTCTTCGAGGCTCCGGTGCCCTCGCAGCTCGACGTTGACTTTGTCGAGTTGATCAACTCGCTCGAAGAGGAGATAGCGCGCAACCGCCGCGTCGCTCGCCGCGCCGTCGCTCGCGACCGCGCCATTCTCGTCGGCGTCACGACCGGCTCCGTCGTCGAGGCCGAAGAGTCTATGGCCGAGCTTCGCGAACTCGCCGCGTCCGCGGGCCTCGTCGTGCAGCACGAGATAATCCAGCGGCGCTCGAACGTTGACCCGCGCACAGTCCTCGGCAAGGGTAAGCTCGACGAACTGATCGTGCGCGCGCTCCGACTCGGCGCAGACCTCATTATCTTCGACCGCGAGTTGAGCCCGGCGCAGGTGCGCTCGATCTCCGAGGCGACAGACCTCAAGGTCATAGACCGCGCGCAACTCATACTCGACATCTTCGCGCAGCGCGCGCAGACCTCCGAGGGCAAGATTCAGGTCGAGCTGGCGCAGCTTCGCTACATGCTGCCGCGCCTCATCGCGGGCCAGGACTCCGCCTTCTCACGACTCGCGGGCGGCATCGGCGGGCGCGGCCCCGGCGAGACGAAATTAGAGACCGACCGTCGCCGCGTGCGCGACCGCATCAACCGTCTCGAAAAAGAGATCGAGAATCAACGCATGCGCCGCCAGCAACGGCGCAAGGAGCGCACGCGCCGCAACCTTCCGATTATCTCAATCGTCGGCTACACGAACGCGGGCAAGTCAACGCTCCTCAACGCGCTCACCTCTTCGGAAGTCCTCGCGGAGCAGCGCATGTTCGCGACCCTCGACCCGACTTCGCGCCGTCTGCGTCTGCCGCGCGAGCAGGAGGTGATAGTCAACGACACGGTCGGATTCATACGCGACCTGCCGCCCGACCTCATCGCCGCCTTCCGCGCGACGCTCGAAGAGATTGACGACAGCGACCTTCTCATCCACTTAGTTGACGCGTCGAACCCGCGCTGGCAACAGCAGCTCGAATCGGTTGAGAGAATCTTGAGCGACCTCGGGCACACGGACATCCCTCGTCTCGTCGTCTTCAACAAGTCAGACATGCTCTCGGAGTCAGACCTCGACTCGCTCCTGCGTCAGGCTTGCCACGGCGACGGGCGCGAGTGCATTGCGGCCTCGGCGCTCGCTCCCGCGACGCTTCGGCCCGTGCTCGAACGCGCGGGCGAGATACTCGCACGCGACCTGACGCACGACGAGAAGGGCGCGTCCCACGTCGCAACAGCAACGCGCCGCTCCGGCGAGCACGACGCGGACGAGCACGCCAACTCGGAAGGGCCGGAGGAGGAGGACGATGCCGGGCGCACTGAGAAGGCCGCGGCGCATTAGACACGGCACACGTCAGACCGGAGCTATCGTCAGACCAAAGCCATGAAGAGACACGGACGCCGCCCCCGCTTCAACACACCGCTCACCGAAGCACGCGATCTGATAGTCGGCGCTGTTCTGCGCCCGCTCCGCCGGTTCCGGCCGACGACGCGCTTCCTTCTATGCTTCTTCGCGCTCGCCGTCCTAAGCACTCTACTGCTCGCGCGCACGCGCTCGGCCTTAACGTCCGCTGAGGTCTATCAGGAGGGCGATGTCGTGCGCGCGGACGTGGTCGCGCCCGCCGACATCTCCTCGAACAACGCGGGCGCGACCGAAGCGCGACGCGAAGAGGCAAGACACGAGACGCCACCCGTCTGGGCCTACGACCCGACACAGATAGAGTCGTCCGTAGAGAACTTCCGCGCTCTCTGGGCCGCGCTCAAGCAGCAGTTGGACGCGCGCACGTCGGGCGACAGTAACGGCCCCGGCTCGAACTCTCAGCGCGACCTCGTCTGGCCGGGCGTCGCCGCCGACCGAACGGCGCTCGCGCGCGCCGTCGCCGCGCACAACTTCGACGCGGGCGCGCTCGAAATTCTCTCTCACATGATGCGGGACACCGCGGGCGGCTACGTCTACGACGAGCGCGACTCGGAAGGTTTGGGCGCTTCGCAGATTCGACTCACCGACGTGCGCGGCGGCGCAGAGGCGTCTTCCGTCGCCGAGCGCTCGCGCTTCACCCCCATCACGGCCGTGCGACAGACTCTGCGCGGACGCGTCTCTGAGCTTGCGGGCTGGCGGCCTTCGGAGTGCGAGTTGCTCACGTCGGCGATGATGCCGCTGCTGCGTCCGACCGTAACGTTCGACCGCGATGCGACCGCCTTCGCGCGCGAATCGGCCGCACGCGCGGTCGCTCCCGTCTCGGTCACGCTCAAGCGCAACCAGACGGTTGCGCGCGAGGGCGACACCGTCACGCCGCAGATGTTGGGCCAGTTCGCGGCCATACGCGAGTACAGCCACACGGAGCGTCGGCCGCAGCTCTTCCTCGGTCTCTTTCTCTTCGTCTGCGCGCTCTACTGGGCCGCGTGGCGATTCACCGAATACCGCTCGACTATAACGACGCTCCCGCTCTCGGCCGCGCGCGGCTTCACGCTCGTCTCGCTCTCCGTGCTGGTCGGCATCGTGTTTACGCGCGCGGGCTTCGCGCTCGCCGAAGGCATCGCGTCGCAATCAACGCACGCGCCGACGAACGACGTGAGCCTCTGGACGTTCGCGATTCCCTTCGCGGCGTCGGCGCTCATCGTGACGATGTTGGTTGACACGCAGCTCGCACTGATAACGGCCGTGCTCACGGCGCTCTTCGCTGGACTGCTCGCGCCCACGGGGATTCTGACCGCGTGCTTCTCGCTCATCTCGTCCTCGGCGGCCATCTACGGCATCGGGCGCTATCGCGAGCGGCAGTCAGTGACGAAGGCGGGACTCATCGTCGGCGCAGTCAACATGGTTCTCGCGCTCGCCGTGATGCTCTCTTCGCAGAAGCCTCTGACCTTGAACGCGGTCGCGCTCGCCTTCGGGTGCGGGCTCGCGGGCGGCGTGCTCTCCGCGGTCTTCACGGCGGGACTTCTGCCCGTCAGCGAATCTCTGTTCGGCATACTGACCGACGTGCGCCTGCTTGAACTCTCTAACGCAGACCTGCCCGTGCTCGGCCAGTTGGCCCTGCGCGCGCCGGGAACGAACCAGCACTCGTACGCCGTCGGCCGCCTCGCCGAAGACGCCGCGCGCGCCATCGGCGCGAACTGCCTCTTGACGCGCATCGGCGCTTTATATCACGACATCGGCAAGCTCGCCGCGCCCGACATGTTCATCGAGAACCAGCGCGGCGGCGTCAACCCGCACGACCGCCTGCGCCCCTCGCAGAGCGCGCGCATCATCACGAGCCACGTCACCTACGGATTGAAGCTCGCGCGCGAGATTGGACTGCCGCGACAGATTGCGGACTTCATACCGCA
>JBJMGR010000227.1:0-10095 GCA_045807805.1 Pyrinomonadaceae bacterium
AGGAACATCATGCATACCGCACGTCTTATTTTCTCCATCATCGTCTCCGCAATAGTTCTCGCGGGCAGCGCCGCTGCACAGGACGCAGCCCGCTCACAGCAAGGCTCCGCCGTACAGAGCGCGGCAGTGGTCACGGCCTCTTCTACGGCGTCGGGCGTGCGCTTCGTCTCGCCCAATGACGCGCGCCGCATACGCCTCGAAGTCTACACGCAGGCGGGCGAGCGCCTCTTCGACTCGGAGTTCCGAGCGGGCAACATCATAGACTGGGAGGCGCAGGGAATCGGCGACGGCTCTTACCTCTGCGTCGTTACTATCGAAGACCTTCAGGGCGCGAGCGCTCGACGCCTGAGCGCCATCAACGTCTCGCAGGGTCGCGCTTCCTTGCGCGGCGACAACGAGGAGAAGTTGAAGGCCGAGTTCGCGCAGGCTCTCTCGGCGGCCGGGCAGTCCAACGACGACGCACTGGCCGCGCGACAGAAGAAGGGGCAGGCGCTCACCATCACAGCGCACGACGGCCGGAACGGGCAGGTCACCTCGACCTCGGGCGCACTCACCTTCCGCACCGGCGACGTGCTCTCCGGCAACGACCGCGAGCAGATGCGCCTCACGCCCGACGGCCGCGTCGGCATCGGCACGGACGCGCCACAGGCCACCCTCGACGTTGCCGGACAGGTGCGCGCGCGGGAAGGCATCCTCTTCGGCGACGGCACCGTCCTCAAGTCCGCCAACGACATCAAGGGCGGCTCAATCGCGGGCGTCACGACCTCTTCGACCCTCGGCGTCGCAGGCGCGACCGGGACAGGCACCACCGGCAGAATCACGAAGTGGCTCGACGGTGCTGGCACGCTCGGCGACTCGGCCATCACGGAGTCGAACGGCAACATCGGCATCGGTACGACCAACCCACAGTCGAAGCTGCACATCTTCGGCACCGCAAGCACCGACGGGCTGACCGTTGACGGCCTCGCGGACCCCGGCTTCACCCTGAAGACCAACGGGACGGTGCGGGGCTACTTCGCGATGCCTACGGGTCCCGGCAACTATCTGCTCGACTCGGCGGTGGGCGACCTCGTCTTCCGCAGCGAGAGCAACAGCATCCTCTTCGGTCGGGGCAGCAACAAGTCGACGATGGCGGTCGTCGGCCCGCTGGTAGGCATAGGGACGGTCACGCCCGCGCAGAAGCTCGACGTGGTGGGCAACGTCAAGATCACGGGCGCGGGCAACGGCCTTATCTTCCCCGACGGCACGAAGCAGACGACCGCGGGCGCGGGCGGTGGCGGCATCTCAGGTTCGGGAACGACGGGCATACTGCCTCTGTGGTCGGGCCCGACGGCGCTGAGTAACTCGGTCATCACGCAGTCGGCTGGCAACATCGGCGTCGGGACGACGAGTCCGTCTGCTAGATTGGAGATAAGATCTCCCAGTGCGGGTACCAACAGCCTGTTAAGATTTATTGACAGTGTAGGCAATTCCAACTGGAATTTCGAGTATGTAGATGTTGACGGCTCTTTGAGACTTACACCTAACAGCGCGTTGTACCCGTTCTTGATAACCACGGGCAACGTCGGCATTGGGGTGACAAATCCGGCCTCGAAGTTAACAGTGGCGGGAGTAATCGAATCCACCAGCGGCGGCATTAAGTTTCCCGACGGAACGGTTCAGACTACAGTGGCAAATCAGGGCCCTCCGGGGCCGCAAGGGCCGACTGGCCCGCAGGGACTTCAAGGCCCTCAAGGGGCACAGGGGCCAGCGGGGCCGGCTGTACATACGTCCGCAGTTTGTGTGAACGCTACATCTGGCTCAAATAATGTTTGCCAACCTCGCACATGCAGTTGTCCCAGTGGGCTTGTCACTAGAGTTGATTCTCCGTGTCAGGTAACCGCGGACACGGGGTCTTGTACTGCCTATTCATGTGCTATTTTTTCACCGTTTAAGTCCAGTGCGGATGGTCAGTGCTGTGTATGTAAGCCATAGGACATTTATCGGTGGCGCCGATTCTATGGCGCGAATGCCTGCCGCGATAACATCTATCGAGGTCTAACGGAACCTTCGGCCTGAGCCGCGGCGAGTTCGGCTTCGATGATTTTCTCGAAGGCGCTGGCGGGCTGCGCGCCGCCCAGGAAGATGCCGTTGATGAAGAAGGCGGGTGTGCCGCTGACGCCCACATTGCTCCCCGCCTGCACATCCTCCTCGACTGCCTGCTTGAACTTCCCGCTCGCCAGACACGAAGCGAACCGCTGTACGTCGAGGCCCAGACTGCGAGCGTACCCGGCCAGGCTGCCGGCGTCGAGTTTCGCCCTGTCCGCGTAGAGCAGATCGTGGTACTCCCGGAATTTGCCCTGCTCGCCTGCGCACCGCGCGGCCTCGGCCGCCTGTTGCGCCTGCGGATGAATCTCTCGCAGAGGGTAGTCGCGGTAAGCCAGGGTCACGCGCCCGGCGTACTTGGCGAGCAGGGCCTTTAGCGTCGGCTCCACGCTCCGGCAATAGGGACACTGGAAGTCGGAGAACTCGATGATGACGACCGGTGCGGCGGCATTTCCCCATAGGCGAGACTGGTCATAGCCGACCCGCACTCTGGGCGGTCTCAGCAGTATCGCAACGTCGGCCCCCTTCCGCAGACGCTCGACGTAACTCTGCCGAGCCTGTTGGAGCTTCGCCTGTTTGAGCGCCTGCCGCAACTGGGTCTTGATCGTCTCGAACGGTACGCTTATGCGGTCCTGCTGTCCGAGATAGTAAGCCGCAATCTCTTCGTCGGTAGGCTCGCTAACTTTCGCGTCAACCTCTCGCTCAAGCAGTTTCTCCGCTGAGATGCCTTTAGAACCGGCTTCGGCCTCGACCAGCCGCTGCGATACCAGTCGGTCGAGGGCCGCCCTTTTAATCTCATACTCCTGATTTTGTAATGGCAGCAGTTGCCCTTGCACCAGCGGCAGTAGCTCTTCCTCGTAGATGCGCTGCCCGCCGACCACCGCGACGGGCTGTTTCGGCTCGGGCGGGACGGCGGGGGTTTGAGCCGGGCACGCCGACGCTAACCAGAGGCAAGTGGCTGCCTGCAACCACCTGTTAGTGAAGATTGTCCGCATAGGGGAATTCTCCTTTCGCCTGCTCGACCCGCATAATTCTTCAGAGACGGCCAAAGTCTAACCAAGCTTAACACCCTGATGTGGTCGCGCCCACGCGGGCGGCCGCCGCTCTTTCCTGACGACGATGTGCGAGCCGCGCACCGCGAGCGAAGCATAAGCCTGCCAGTCGTCCGTGTAATAGAGGCTGCCCGGCAAAGTGTGCGTCACGATCGAGCGTTCGAGTCTTGACGATTCCACTCATTTCTTTAGTACAGTTCGTAGAGCCCTTCAATCCACGCTACGTACAGTAATCCCTCCTCACGCCACGAAAGGGTTTTCGCCCTGCGCGCTACATAGTTTCAGTGATCGCTTACGACTCTCTTTAAGAGCGCACGTTGCTCTTTCTGGAACAGCTCCGCGCGTGCAACTGACAAATTAAGTTGCGATATCCCTTTACAAACGCTCTGACTCATTTGCAGTCAACTTGATGCCCGTCGGCTCTCAGTATGACTGCCATGACCTGTAGGTATCTCCGTCATGTCCCGTGGAGGGGAGAAAGTATACAGATCAGGACTCATAAGCGGAGGCACAGGGGTTGCCAAACGGCTGTGTCCGCGGAGTCGCGTTATGTCCCGCCTCCGGCACTGACTCCTGAATGCCCCCGAAGAAGGATGCTTATGAAAAAGCCACACCGTTTAAGAGTTGTCACCTACCTGGCGATATGCGCGATGCTGTTCAGCCTGTGCGCCGGCATCATGATCACCGACAGCGCCAGCGCCAAGTCGGGCCGCAGGGAAAGACCGCATAAAGTCTCCCGCGACCTCGACGATAAGGCGGACGGAGAGATGGTCAAGGTGATTTTGCAGCTCAGCGGCAAGCCTACGGGGCAGCTCAACGCGCTGCTCAAACGCAACGGAGTGCACATCCGCTCTCAGTTTCAAAGTTTGAACTCCTACGCGGTCGAGCTTCCCGCGAGTGTGGTTGACGAGTTGACCTCCTTCGACGAAGTCTCCTACGTCTCCACCGATAGAGAGACGCAGCCGCTCGGCCACCTCACCGTCACGACCGGCACGGAGAACGTGCGCGAGCAGAAGACCACGAACCTGCTCGGCGTCACGACGACCACCATCCTCGACGGCACTGGAATCGGCATCGCCGTTCTCGACTCGGGGGTGGACACGAATCACAAATCCTTCCTCGACAAGAGCAACGTCGTGCGCGTCGTCAAGAGCGTTGACTTCACGGGCGAGGGACGCACGGACGACCCTTACGGGCACGGCACACACGTCGCGGCGCTCGCGGCCGGTAACGGCCGCATCTCGAACGGCGCGTACACGGGCATCGCGCCTAACGCGAACATCGTCAACCTGCGCGTGCTCAACTCTCAGGGGAAGGGGTCGGTCTCGGGCGTGCTGGCCGCGCTCAACTGGCTCGTGGCGAACCGCGCGGCCTACAACGTCCGCGTCGTAAACATGAGCCTCGGCATGCCCGCCGTCGACTCTTACAAGAACGACCCCGTCTGCAAGGCCGTGCGCGGCCTCGTGGACGCGGGCGTCGTGGTCGTGGCCGCCGCTGGCAACAACGGTAAGAACTCTTCGGGTCAGAAAATCTACGGGCAGATACACTCGCCCGGCAACGAGCCCTCGGCGCTTACGGTCGGCGCGTCGAACACCTTCGGCACGGACGTGCGCTCGGACGACGGCGTGACCTCTTACAGCTCTCGCGGCCCCACGCGCAGCTTCTCGACCGACGCTTCGGGCGCGAAGCACTACGACAACCTTATCAAGCCCGACCTCGTGGCACCCGGCAACAAGCTCGTCGAAGCCGAGGCGGAGGACAACCTCCTCGTCACGCAGCACCCGGAGCTGGACGCGGGCGTGAGCCCCGCGGACAGCCGCAAGATGATGTACCTCAACGGCACGTCAATGGCCGCGCCCGTTGCGGCTGGCGCCGCGGCACTGATGCTACAGGCCAACCCACGGCTGACGCCGAACATGGTCAAGGCGCTTTTGATGTACACGGCGCAGCCGCTCGCGGGCTTCAATACGTTCGAGCAGGGCGCGGGCCAGCTCAACGTGGACGGCGCGGTGCGGATGGCTAAGCTCGTGCGCACAGACCTCCTCGCCACGACCCTCGTCGGCGTGCCCCTGCTCACCGCGACGCCGCCCGCCCCGCAGTCCACTATCGCCGCGCAGAACTTCAACTGGGCGCGCGGACTCGTTCTAGGTAAGACCTACGCCACCGGCAGCTCGCTCGTCACCTCCTACCAGAAGGTCTACGACACGGGCACGCTGCTGAGTGACGGCGTCATCACCGGCAACGGCGTCATCATCGGCGACCTGAAGATGCTTTCGAGCGGCGTCATCATCGGCGACCAGATCATGACCAGCGCGGGCGTCATCATCGGCGACGGCACGGTCTTCTGTAGCAGCGGCGTGATAATCGGAGACGGCGTCATCATCGGCGACGGCGTGATAATCGGAGATGGGGTAATCATCGGAGACGGGGTCATCATAGGCGACGGCACCATAATGGCTGACGCCATCTTCCAGGCGCAGTCGGCGACCGTGGCTGGCGACCTCACACCTTCGATGAGTTTGCAGGTGGATACCGGCGTCGATTATCTGGGCTACTAAAGCGATCAGAGGCGGAGAGAGAACAACCCCACACGGAAAGTGAACGCCATGATTCCTCAAGCAGCACAGACTAACGGCCCTCAGCCGAGAAGAGACGTGACCAGGCCCGCGACGGTGACGAAGCTGGAGAGCGAGCACCGGCAGGAAGTTCTCGACTTCCTCGCCGAGCGGCCGCTCCACACCGTCATCATGGCGAGCTTCGTACGAGACAACGGGCTGGTGAGCCCGCTCAACCGCGGGACCTTCCACGCCTGCCGCGACGAAGAGGGCAGGCTCCGGGGAGTGGCGCTGATAGGCCACGCGACGATGGTCGAGGCCCGGACGGAAGAGGCTCTGGCGGCCTTCGCGCGGCTGGCACGTGAGAGCCGGACGGGCCACGTCATCCTCGGCGAGAAGGAGAAGGTCGGGCGATTCTGGAACTACTACGCGACAGAAGAAGAGTCGCCGCGACTGCTCTGCCGCGAGATGTTACTCGAACAGCGTTGGCCCGTCGCCGTGCAGGAAGAGGTCAAGGGCCTCCGACTCGCCACGGCCGACGACCTTGAGTTGGTGATGCCCGTACAGGCCGAGTTGGCCTACGAAGAGAGCGGCGTCAACCCCTTGGAGAGAGACCCCGAAGGCTTCCGCCGACGCTGCGCGCGCCGCATCGAGATGGGCCGCGTCTGGGTGTGGGTCGAAGACGGTCGCCTCATCTTCAAGGCGGAGATAATCTCCGAGACCCCGGAAGTCATCTACCTCGAAGGCATCTGGGTCAACCCCGCCGAGCGCGGCAAAGGCTACGGGCTGCGCTGCATGTCGCAAATGGGCAGGGAGCTGCTCGGGCGCGTGGACTCGCTCTCCATGCTGGTCAACGAGCGCAACAGCAAGGCCCTCTCACTCTACCGCCGCGCAGGCTACAAGCAGCGCGGCTGCTACGACACGATCTACTTACAACCCAGAAACAACTAGGGCACGCCCGAAGCGTGGGCGCGGAGGTCTGATGGAAGGTGTGGGCAGAAAACGCTACGCCGCCCCCTACATGTGGCTGGTCGTCGCATGCGGCGCGGTCGTGGGCGTATATTCCGTCTGCGCCCTGAACCCGGCCGTCCTCGACTTCCGCCTCCTTCTGCTCACCTTCGTCACCGTCCTCATCGGCGCGCGCATCGCCATTCAGATTCCACGCATCAGCGGGCAGATCACGGTCGCGGACACGGTCATCTTCCTGACTCTCCTCGTGTACGGCGGTGAGCCCGCCATCCTCCTTGCAGCCCTTGAAGGCGTCTGTTCCTCGCTTCGCATCAGCCGTAAGCCGCTAACCATCCTGTTCAACTCGGCCATGATGGCCGTCTCGATGTTCGCCACCGTCCACGTGCTGCGCTACTGCTTCGGCGGAGTCGAAGCCCTACTCCACGGCAGCTACTCGGCCGCACTGATAGCGGCCGTGTGCGTGATGGCGCTCGTCCAGTACGCGGTCAACTCCAGCCTCGCCGCGGCGGCACAGGCGCTGAAGACCGACAGGCCCGTCTGGCAGACGTGGCATAAGTATTACCTCTGGTCTTCGTTCACATACCTCGCGGGCGCGTCGGCGGCGGCCATCGTCGCCAAGCTCACGGGCGCGCTCGGCCTCTACTCGGTCGTCGTCACGGCACCCATCATCGTCGTCGTCTACTTCACCTACCACACCTACCTCAAAAACATCGAGGTCGCGGAGCGCCACGTCGAGGAGCTGAGCAGCCACATCGCCGAGCAGGAGCGCATCAGGCGGGCGCTTGAGGAGAGCGAGGAGCACTACCGCAGCGCTTTCGAGCATTTCCGCAGCGCCTTCGACCACGCCGCGGGCATGGCTCTTGTGGCCCCCGACGGCCGCTGGCTCGAAGTCAACCACTCGCTCTGCGAGATGCTCGGCTACGAGGAGCAGGAGATGCTCGGGCTAAGCCTCGGCGACGTGGCGCACCCGGACGACCTCGCCGCCGTGCTCATCAATATAGACAGGCTTGTGAAGGACAAGAGCGAGACCTTTCAGGTCGAGCAGCGCTTCCTTCACAAGAGGGGCCACACGGTCTGGACGCTTTTGAGCGTCTCGGTCGTCACAGCGGCCGCCGACAAGTCGGCGCACCTCATCTTCCAGTCGCAGGACATCACCGACCGCAAGCGGGCCGAGGAGCGGCTCGTCCACGACGCGCTGCACGACTCGCTGACGGGTCTGCCGAACCGCGTCCTCTTCATGGATCACCTGAAGCACGCGGTCGAGCGGGCGCGGCGCAACAAGGGCTTCCACTTCACAGTCCTCTTCCTCGACCTCGACCGCTTCAAGATTATCAACGACTCTCTCGGCCACATGGTAGGCGACCAGCTTCTGGTGGGCATCGCGCGCCGCCTTGAGACCTGCGTGCGCTCCATCGACACGGTCGCGCGCCTCGGCGGCGACGAGTTCACCATCCTCCTCGAAGACCTGAAAGACCCCGCCGAGACCGTCGAGATCGTCAACCGCATCCAGAGCGAGCTGTCCGTCCCTTTCAAGCTCGGCGGGCACGAGGTCTTCACCTCCGTCAGCATCGGCGTCGCCCCCAGCACTACCGGCTACGAGCGGGCCGAAGACATCCTGCGCGACGCCGACACGGCGATGTATCGCGCGAAATCTTCCGGCAAGGCCCGCCACGAGGTCTTCGACAGGGAGATGCACGCGCACGCCATGAACCTCCTGCACATCGAGACCGACCTGCGTCGCGCCGTCGAGCGGGGTGAGATGCGACTCCATTACCAGCCCATCGTCTCGCTGGCCGATGAGTCGATCATCGGCTTCGAGGCGCTCGTGCGTTGGCAGCACTCGGAGCGCGGGTTGGTCTCTCCGATGGACTTCATCCCCGTCGCGGAGGAGACCGGGCTGATCGTCCCCATCGGCCGTTGGGTGCTCCGCGAAGCGTGCCGCCAGATGAGCGAGTGGAAGCGTCGGGACGCCTCGGCGGCTCAGATGTTCATGAGCGTCAACCTCTCGGGCAAGCAGTTCACGCAGCCCGACCTGTTGGGGCAGGTCACGCGGATATTGGAGGAGACGGGGCTCGACCCGCACAGCCTGAAGCTGGAGATTACGGAGAGCGTGGTGATGGAGAACATCGACGCCGCAATCGAGACGCTTGAAAGCCTCCGGTCGCTCGGCGTCGAGGTCAGCATAGACGACTTCGGCACGGGCTACTCTTCCTTAAGCTACCTGCACCGCCTGCCCATCGACACGCTGAAGGTAGACCGCTCCTTCGTCAGCCGCATGGCGAGCAACAACGAGAACACGGAGATCGTGCGCACCATCGTGACGCTTGCGCAGAGCCTCGACATGAAGGTCGTCGCCGAGGGCGTGGAGACTTCGGAGCAGTTGTCGCAGTTGCAGATACTCAGGTGCGAGGGTGCGCAAGGGTACCTGTTCTCCCGCCCACTCGACGCCGAGGCCGCGTCCGCTCTGCTCGCCGGGATATCTTCCGCCGACACCGTCAGCTTACTCCCCCCCGCAAGGCTCAGCCATGACTCCTGCGAGCTGGTTGAAGGCGTCCACTGAAAAGCCCCTGTATAGGTAACCCATAGATAGCTCTCCCGCACACGGTCAGATAGCGGCCAAGTCTCCCGGATCATGGGACAAGCGCCGAGTAATAATGCCCGTCGTTATCGTCCGACGTGTGCCAGCCGTCCGCGGTAAAGGCGAGGACTTCAAAGTAGTATTGGCCCTGAGGGATGCCGCTTAGTGTGACCTCGTGCGACTCGCTCAATGTCAGGTCAACGCGGCTCAGAAGCGTGAACCGGAGGAGAATAGTAGCTCAGAGGCGATTCCCGCAAGAGAGTCCCTGAACAAATCCTTGCCGTTTAGGGCGGGTTCGGGTTGGACGAGTGAGCTGCGCCCGCCCCGCTTCTCTCTCGCGTTCGAGAGAGAGAGAAGCGGGGCGGGCTGTGTGATCGCCGTCGCCGCGTCGTCGAAGTAACGCGAGCCGTCATCGACACGGCCGCTCGTTGCCTACGCCTGCATCTGAAGCTCCTTATCCGGTTGCGTTGCAGGAGTTCCTTTGGGCGAGAGGCTTTCGGGTCGTATCACTTAGGATGATGGCGTCGAACTTCTTCATCGCAGTGCTACCACTATCAGCAGCGCGCCGCCGATTGCGACGGCGTCCTCGATGAAGGCCGCGGGGCGGTCGCTTCGGAACGCGGCGGCGAGCCGAGCGCGAACGGCACTCCCGCCGAGTGTGCCGATGACCGAGCCGACAATGCCCGCGAGCAGTCCTACGACCCACGAACCTCCCGCCGTCCCGACGGCCGCGCCGGAGAGCGCGCCCGTCAGTATTCGCCCGCCGAACTGAGCCGGCACCTTCCTGCTGGCCGTGGACGGGAGTTGGTCTACGACCAGCTCGAAGAGCGCGAGGGCCGTCAGTATCCAGCGAGCC
>JBJMGR010000228.1:0-11796 GCA_045807805.1 Pyrinomonadaceae bacterium
AGTCTTCGCCACAGCGCGCGTCGAGAAAGTCGTCTCGCTCTTCGGGAGAGAGTTCGACGGCGTCGTGGAAAAGCTCTTTAACCTGTTCCCAGTTCGCGGGGGATGTCGGGTGGGGCATGAATCGTCGGGATGTATCGGTGGTGTTTGGAGAGTCGTGTTTGACGAACGGCCTTAGCCGTCCATCGCCTGATGCAGCCAAGCCTTCGCGACGCGCCACTCGCGCTTGACCGTTATCTCGGAGACGCCCAGAACTTCGGCCACCTCCCCGACCGTCAGCCCGCCGAAGAAACGCAGCTCGACGATGCGACCCTGCCGCGAATCGAGCGCGGTCAGACGCTTGAGCGCGTCGTCTAAGAGCAGCCAGTCAATCGGCCTCTCTTCGCCCGCGAGACTTAATGCCTCGTCGAGCGCGAGCTTCGTGTCGTGGCCGCCACGCTTCCGAGCGTGATGTTGGAGTGCGTGGTTGACGAGTATGCGGCGCATCATCTCCGCGGCGAGCGCGAAGAAGTGCGCGCGGTTGCGCCAGTCTACCGAGTGCTGCTCGACCAGACGCATGTACGCCTCGTGTACGAGCGCGGTCGCCTGTAGCGTGTGGTCTGGACGCTCGCGCCGCAACTGGCTCGCGGCGAGGCCGCGTAGTTCGTCGTAGATGAGCGGCAGCAGACGGTCGAGCGCCTCGCGGTCGCCCGACCGGGAGTTCTTCAGCAGCCCCGTTATTTCAGCCGGACTCGACATCGACAATCATTCACGCCCGACGCGAGCGCGCCGCCGGATTATACAGACCCGCCGCCGGCCCAACAAATTTGAGCGCCCGCGTTGATACCTTTTGCCGCCGAACCCTGCGAGTAAGGGTATGTGGCGCGATTCGCCTTTATCGCCGCGCCCTTAAACGAGGATTCCGTTCGAGCGTCAAAAGGAGAACTATTCAATGCCCTGCAAGGTTAGAGACCGCAGACTCCGCCTCGGTATCGCGCTGGTTCTGTCGTTACTCACGACGAATACTCTGCCCGCTCTCGGCGCGCTCCGCGCTGCGCACGCCCCCGCGTCAACGCGGCCGACGGTCGCGCGCAACGATAGCGCCGTGCGGCCCTTCGACGACCCTGCGCTGAGTGCGCGCGCGGCAGAGGCTTACGGCAAGCTCCCGCTCCAGTTTGAAGAGAACGAGGGGCAGACCGACGCGCGCGTGCGCTTCATCTCGCGCGGCGCGAACTTCACACTGTTTCTGACTTCGACCGACGCCGTGCTGTCGCTCCCTTCGGCGGACGGCGCGGGCGCGACGGCGCTGCGGATGCGGCTCGCAGGGGCGAACGTGCGTGCGGCGCTCAACGGCGAGGAGCAGTTGCCGGGCCGCGTCAACTACTTTGAAGGCTCCGACTCTTCGCGCTGGCACGCGAACGTCGCGACCTTCGGCAAGGTGCGTTACGCGAACGTCTACGAAGGCGTTGACCTCGTCTACTACGGCAACCAGCGGCAGCTCGAATACGACTTCCACGTCGCGCCGGGCGCGGACACGCGACGCATCGCCCTGCGCTTCGACGGCGCGCGGCGCGCACGCATCGACGCGTCGGGCGACCTCGTGTTGACGTTGGCGGCGGGCGTCGAAGTGCGACAGCACAAGCCCGTCGTCTATCAGGAACGTGGCGGCGCGCGGCGCGAAGTCGCGTGCGAGTTCGTGTTGAAGGCGCATGGCGCGGTCGGCTTCCGCGTCGGCGTGTACGACAGAAGCCTGCCGCTCGTCATAGACCCGACCATCAACTACTCGACGCTGCTCGGCGGCGGCGACAACGACACCGCCTACGCCGTCGCGGCCGACGCGGCGGGCAACGCATACGTCGCGGGCAACGCACACTCCGCGCCCTTCCCCATCACGCCGGGCGCGTATCAGACCACCGGCTCGTCGCCCATCACGGGCGCGGCCTTCGTCGCCAAGTTGAATCCTGCGGGCACCGCGCTCGTCTACTCGACCTATCTCGGAAAGGGCAGCAGCGACGAGGTGCGCGCCGTCGTGCCGGACGCGGCGGGCAACGTCATCGTCGCAGGGAACACGAACCACGCGAGCCAGTTCCCTACCACGCCGGGCGCATACCAGACCGGGGGCGGCGGCGACGATGTCTTCGTCACGAAGCTGAACGCGACGGGCACGGCGCTCATCTACTCGACGCTCTTCGGCGGCAACAGCATCGACAACGTGCGCTCGCTCGCCGTGGACGCTCAGGGCAACGCATACTTCGCGGGCTATACCATCTCTGACAACTTCCCCACGACGCCCGGCGCGTACCGCGCGACGAAGCCCACGCAGGAGGAGGATTCCTTTGTCGCGTCGCTCAACGCGACGGGCACGGCTCTCAACTATTCGACCCTCATCTACATCGCGGAGAACTACGGCATCGCGGTTGACGCGTCGGGCAGCGCTTACGTCACGGGCTACACAGCTTCGCACACCTACCCGACGACGGCGGGCGCGTATCAGGGCGCGGTCGGAGGCAACGGGCGCGTCGCCTTCATCACGAAGTTGAACCCGACGGGCACGGGTCTCGACTATTCGACGACGGTCGGCGGCTTCACTAACAACGGCAGCTTCTTCGGCGTCCAACCTTTCGCCATCGCCCTCGATTCAAGCAACAACGCATACATCACCGGGCAGGCGACGACGACCACGCCGACCACGCCGGGCGTGTTCTCTGTGTTTGGCAATATGTTCGTCATTAAGATGAACGCGGCGGGTAGCGCGGTCATTTACGGGACGCGTTTCGGCGGCTCCGGCGCGATTGGTAATAGCATCGCGGTTGACGCCGCGGGCAACGCTTACATCGCGGGCGTCACCGGCGACGGGGCGAGCTTCACGACGACGGCGGACGCCTTTCAGAAGAGCACGGGCGGCAACGGCGAAGGCTTCCTTGCCATCATTAACTCGACGGCGAGCGTACTCACCTACGCCACGTTCTTCGGCGGCGATGGCAACGACTCGGCCAACGCGGTCGCCCTCGACGCGTCGGGTAACGTCTACGTCGCGGGCAGCGGGCAGAAGAACGGCACCACGAAAGTCTTCCCGACGACGACGGGCGCGTTCCAGACCGCGTACGGCGGCAACTCCGACGCCTTCGTCGTCAAGCTCAACGGGAGCGTTACCCCGACACCGACTCCCACGCCGACCCCGACGCCCACACCCACGCCTACTTCGACTCCGACGCCCACACCTACTCCGACGCCGAGCAGCGTCGTACAGTTCAGCGCCGCCACATACGACGTGAGCGAGGGCTCGGGCGGTTCGGGCGCGAGCGGCGCGACCTTCGGCGAAGCCGGAGCATACGAGGCCGCGCTCGCCGCCTCCGCCGGAGGCTCGGCGCTCATCACAGTCACGCGCAGCGACTCGACGCAGGCCGCGAGCGTTGACTACGCCACGCAGAACGGCACGGCGTCCGACCGTTCCGACTACACCGCCGCCTTCGGCACGCTGCGCTTCGCGGCGGGCGAAGCGTCGAAGACGCTCCTCATCAACGTCACGGACGACCGCTTTCTGGAATCCGTCGAGACGTTCTCCGTCGCGCTCTCGAATCCCGTAGGCGCGAGTCTCGGCTCGCCTTCGACGGCGACCGTCAACGTTACGAGCGACGACGCGACCGACGGGCCGAGCCCCGTCAGAGATGGATCGTTCGACACAGACTTCTTCGTGCGCCAGCACTACGCGGACTTCCTCGGGCGCGAGGCGGACGCTTCGGGCCTTGCCTTCTGGACTGGCGAGATAACGCAGTGCGAGACGCGGCCCGAGGCCGAGAGGCAGAGGTGTCGCGAGGTCAGGCGCATCAACGTCAGCGCGGCCTTCTTCCTCTCAACCGAGTTCCAGCAGACGGGCTTCCTCGTCTATCGCTTCCACAGGGCCGCCTTCAACACGGGCGAGCGTCTGCGGCTGCGAGATTTTCTCGCCGACAGGCAGGAGGTGAGCCGCGCGGTTGTCGTCGGGCAGGGTAACTGGGAGCAGCAGTTGGAGCAGAATAGACAGGCTTACGCAGACCTCTTCGTAGCACGCCCGGCCTTCGTCGCTCTCTACCCCGCGACGATGACGGCGGGCGCGTTCGTGGATGCGCTCAACGCGAACACGGGCGGTTCGCTCTCGCAGGCCGAGCGCGACGACCTCGTCGCTCGTCTGGGCAACGGTCTACTGACGCGCGCACAGATCTTGCGCGCAGTCTCGGAGGACGCAGACTTTAAGGCCCGCGAGTTCAACCGCGCCTTCGTGCTGATGGAGTACTTCGGGTATTTGAGGCGCAACCCCGACGATGCGCCGGACTCGGACTTCGCGGGCTACAACTTCTGGCTCGCGAAGCTCAACCAGTTCGGCGGCGACTTCGCCCGCGCGGAGATGGTCAAAGCCTTCATCTCCTCCGACGAATACGGAAAGAGATTCGGGCAGTAGACGCGCGGGCATCTTTAGCGAACGGAATAGCCCCGGCACAACTTGAATGTGCCGGGGCTATTCTCCATCTAAGGCCCGAGGACGAGCCTCTCAGACTCGAACTCGAACGTGTCCAAGGCCGCGTTACGGTCGGCCGAATATGCCGCCGAGGATGTTCCCGATGCCGCTGCCCGTATTCCTGCGGTAGCCGCCGTTATTGTATCCGGCGTACTGGCGGTAGCCTTGGTCGTAGCCCTGCGTGAAGCCCTGAAGGAAAGCCTGCGACGAGGCGTCCTTGTAGTAGTGCGACCTTTGCGGGTTGTAGCTCTGCCCGCGCTGCGCGTCGCTCGCGCCGGTGTTCAGGCCAGCCTGATAGCCCTGATTCATAGCGGCCTGATTGTAGCCGCCATTGTTGCCATAGCCGCCGTACCCACCGTTACGACCGTAGGTGCCGTAGGTGCCATACGTGCCGTTGCGCTCATAACGGTCGTCCACGCCATTGCGGTTGCGGTCGTAGACGCTGCCCTGCTCGTAACGGTCGTCCACCCCGTTTCGGTTGCGGTCGTAGACGTTGCTGTTGCGGTTGCGGTCGTGGTCGCGACGCCCATCGCGATCACGGTCACGGTGATACCGGCCGTCGTTGCGGTCTTGCCTGTACTGCGCCTGCGCGGTGGAGCCCGCGGCCAGAGAGAAACCTGCAACCATGAGGAGAGTTATGATTGCGCCGCCGAATCCGTTGATCAATTTCTTCATGTTCGTGCTTACCCTCATTGTTTGTGCTTACCAACCGTAGCCTTTTACATGGCAACCGCCATGCCGCCCGCCGCCGGGCGAAAATGCCTGATTTCGGCGGGATAAATGGGCAGGCTGACTCATTCCGCGTCACCATTTAGTGCAGCCGCCGCCCAGATAAGTGACGTTTTCAGCCGCCGGGCAAATACCTCCCGGCAAGCTCCGTCCCCAACCGAGAGGCGTCTCACTTGCCGACGACGAGGAGCGTGAAGGTGCCGGGCAAGATGCTCGGGCGCGGGCGGGGCCGCTCGGGCGTCGGCGCGGGCGGCGGGCCGAACTCCGCCGTGACGAGATAGACGCGGTGCGTCTTCGTGTCGAGCGCGAGCGTGCGCGCGCCGCGCTGCGTGGCTACGTTCTCGACGACCGTGAACTTGTCGGGCGAGTCTTCGTGGATGACCGTGAGCGTGCCGTCGCCGTTCGAGGTGAAGGCGAGCCCCGTCTCTGGGTCGAAGCCCGCGGCGTCAACGCCTCCGCCGATGGGCAGAGTAGTGACTACCTTGCCGGTCTCTGCGTTCAGCACTACGAGCGTCTTGTTCGCGCCCGTCGAGAAGAGGCGCGAGTGCTTGCGATCTATGGCGAGCCCGGAGGGCTCCTCGCCCGGCGCGATGGGCCAGCGCGCGAGCACGGCGAGCTTCGACGGATCGAACTCGACCACGGTGCTCTTGTCTTCGAGGTTGACGAAGACGTGGCCGTGCTCGTCCGAGACGGCGAACTCGGGCCGACCTTCGAGCGGGATAGTGCCCGCGACGGTGTCCGTCTTTGTGTCAATCGCGGTCGTGTCATTGCTCGCGCCGTTCATCGTGAAGATACGCTTCGACGCCGGTTCGTAGATTATCGCGTCCGGGTTCTTGCCGACGGGTATCTGCTTCAGGATTTTGAGAGTCTTGAGGTCGAAGACCGTAACAGTCGAAGCACGGCCGTTGCTCGTGTAGCCCTTGCCAAGCTCTTCGACGAGCGCGATGCCGTGGACGCCCTGCGTGTCTGGGATGTCGCCCAGGACGGTGCCCTTTTCGGCGTCCACGACCATGACGTGCGTCGAGCGCGAGATGAAGAGGCGGCCGCCCTTCGCGTCGAACGTCAGGTAGTCCCAGCCGCCTTCGCCGCCGAGCTTGAACCGATTGATGACGTGATAGCCCGAAGGCGACTTCGGCTGCTGCGCGAGTGTGACGGCGCATTGAAGGACGAGAAGCAAGAGGACGGACAGGCATAGACGCATGAGTGGACGCATAGTTGAATCTCCTTTGAAGTCGAGTCGGAAAACGATAAACGTCGCGCGCGAGAGCGTCACCGCGCGCGCTCTCGCACGAGCATCGCGTAGACCGTCGGCGTCACGACGAGCGAGAGCAGGAGTGCCACGGCCAGGCCGCCTATGACGGCGATGGCGAGCGGCTGTAGAAGCTCCGCGCCCGCGCCGATAGCCAGGGCGAGCGGGAGCATCCCGAGTATCGCCGCGAGCGAAGTCATGAGCACCGGCCGGAAGCGGCGACGGCCGGAACGTATCAGCGCCCGACGCAAGGTGTCGCCTCCCTCAAGGTGCTCCTCGACGGCGTCGAGCATCAGTATTCCGTTCTTCGCCACGATGCCGACGACCATGATCATGCCCATCAGGGAGACGACGTTCAGCGTCTCGCCCGTCAGAAAGAGCCCGAGCAGCACGCCGCCGAGCGCGAGCACCGCGCCCGCGACTATCGCGACCGGGTGGGCGAACGAGCGGAACTCGATGAGCAGTGTGATGAAGACCAACACGACCGCGAGGACGAGCGAGAGCGCGAGTTCGCGGAAACTGGCCTGCTGCTCCTGATAGAGTCCGCCGTACTCGACCGTCATGCCGGGCGGGAACTTCACATCCTTCGCGAGCCGCGTCTTTATCTCCGAGATGGCCGTGCCGAGGTCTTTACCTTCGAGCCTCGCCGTGACCGGCACGTACTGCCTCAAAGATTCGCGGTTGACCTCGGTCTGCCCCTTATCGTATTCGACCTCGGCCACCTGATCGAGACGGAAGAGCGCGCCCGTCGAAGAGCGCACCTGAAGTGAGCGCAGCGCTTCGAGCGAGGCGCGCATCTCGGCGGGGTAGATGACGCGGACGTTGACGAGCCGCCCCTGTTGCAGGATGGAAGACGAAGTGTCGCCCGACATGGCCGTCGTCACGGCGGCGGCAACGTCGGCGGCAGTGACGCCGAACTGCGCGGCCCGCGCGGAGTCAACCTTGAAGGTGAGGGCCGGGCCACTGATGACGACGCCGGGGTTCGTGTCCACGACGCCCGAGACCTTCTGTATGGCCGCCTCGACCTCTTCGGCCTTCGCGTCGAGCGCGCGCGTGTCTTCGCTGAAAATCTTTATCTCAATCGGCTCGGGCGAGCTTACGAGGTCGCCGATGAGGTCTGAGAGGATGCCTACGAACTCAATCGTCTGAAAGGCGGGCTCGGTCGTCTCTATACGCTTTCGCAGGTCTGCCTCTACCTCTTCGGTCGAGCGCGCGCGGCTGTCCTTGAGCTTGACGAGAAAGTCGCCCGTGTTCGGCTCGGTGATTGAAAGGCCGAGTTGCAAGCCCGTGCGGCGCGAGTAGCTTTCGACCTCCCGCGTATCTTTCAACATCTGCTCGATGTGCCGGAGCATCCTGTCGGTCTCCGCGAGCGACGCGCCGGGCGGCGTGCCGTAGTCGAGAACGAACGCGCCCTCGTCGAACGACGGCAGAAACTCGGAGCCGAGCCCCCTGTAGACGAAGTAGGAGCCGACGAGCACGCCCGCCATGATGAAGAGCAGAAGCACTGGGCGGTCGAGCGAGTGGCCGAGCACCCACTCGTAGCGCCGTATGATGGCGCGCAGGAACGCCCCGCCCTGCTCGCGCTCCTCCTCCGTTTCGTCCGCGCCCGCCTCCTTGCGCTTGACCTTCACGAATCGCTCCGCGAGCACGGGCGTGAATGAGAGCGCGAGCACAAGCGACGTGAGAAGTGCGACGGCCATCGTCAGCGCGAGCGAGCGGAAGAAGACGCCCGTCACTCCGGTCAGAAGCGTCAGCGGAAGGAAGACGACAACAGGCGTCACGGTCGAGCCGATGATGGGGATGGTTATCTCCGAGACCGCCGCCTCGACGGCCGCGCGCCGCGAAGCCCCTCGCGCGAGGTGCGTGTAGATGTTCTCGACGACGACGATGGCGTCGTCGATGACGAGCCCGATTGCGGCGGCCACGCCGCCCAAGGTCATCAGGTCGAAGGAGAGCCCGACGAGCCACATCGCGAGGAAGGTGACGAGCACCGTCACGGGGATGACGAGGATGGCGACGAAGGTCGTCCCCCAGTTGCGTAGGAACGCGTAGAGGATGGCGACCGAGAGCAGTAGGCCGATGAGGATAGCGTCGCGCACTGAAGTCATGGAGGCGCGCACGAGCAGAGACTGGTCGTAGAAGGTCGAGATTTGTACGTCCTTCGGGAGCAGAGGCCGGACGGCCTTCAACTCGGCCGTCAACTCGTCAACGACCGTGACCGTGTTCGCGTCGGGCTGCCGGTCAACGTTGAGGAGCACGGAGGGGCGGCCGTCGGCTGTGACGATGGTGTACTGCGGTTCGACTCCCTGCCCCACGGTCGCAACGTCTTCGAGCTTGACGGGCGCGCCGTTCACGGTGGCGACGACGATTGAGTTCAATTCGTCGAAGGTCAACGCCTGCCCGCTCACGAGCGCGAGTTCGAGCTGATGGTTCTCTTCAATCAGTCCGGGGCTCGCGATGATGTTCGAGTTCTTGACGGCGTCAACGACCTGTTGAATCGAGACGCCGCGCGCGGCGAGTCGCTGCGGGTCAATCGTCGCCTGATACTCGCGCACCTGCCCGCCCGCGACGCTGACGGCGGCGACGCCGGGGAGTCGTGCGAGACGCGGGCGCACGACGAGGTTGGCGATGTCGCGCAAAGAGGCGGGGTCGCGCGTCTCGGAGATGAGGCTGTAGCCCGCGACGGGGAAGACCGCGAAGGTCAGGCGGTCAACGCGGCGAATCTCGGCGGGCGGCGGAAGCTGCGCGGTGAGTTGCGAGAGACGCGCCTGAACGAGTTGGAGCGACTGCTTGATGTCAACGCTCCAGTCGAAGAAGAGGTTGATTTCGCAGGAGCCGCGCGCGGTGACGGAGCGTATGCGGGTGATGCCGGGGATGCCGTTCATCGCCTCCTCGATGGGGCGCGTGACGGCGACGAGCGTCTGCTCGGCGGGCACGACGCCGTTGTCAACGGTGATGACGATGCGCGGGAAGTCGGTCGAGGGAAAGATGGCGCTCGGGAGTTGCCACGCGGCATAGATGCCCGCGGCGCAGAGCAGCGCGATGAGGACGAGCACCGCGCGCTTCTGCTCCGAGATGAGTCGCGCGAGCGTCACTTCTCAACACCCTTCTTCTCATCACTCTTCTTCTCGTCACCCTTCCCCGCTCCGCTGTCCTTCTCCGCCTCACCGTTCTTCTTCTCGCCGCTGTCCTTCTCCGCGTCGCTCCTCTCCTCTTCGTCCGACTTCTTCTCGTCGCCTGCGTCGCCCTTCTCCTCTTCGTCCGGCTCGCTCACTTCGACCTTCGTGCCGTCGGGCAGGGAGAAGTTGCCCTCGACGACGACGGTCTCGCCGCCTTGCAAGCCTTCCGTTATCTCTGTCTTGTCGGCCGAGCGTATGCCGACCTTGACCTTCGTCTCGTGCGCGACGTTCGTGTCGTCAACGACCATCACCGTGCCTTCATCGGCGTTCGACGCTTCGAGCGTGACCGCCGACGAGGGGACGACGACCGACCCCGACTTCGCGTTCGCGGCGACCGTCACCTGCGCCGCGCCGTTGACGCGAAGACGCCCCGCGCCGTTCTCAAGCGTGACCCAGACCTCGACCGTGCGGCTCGCGGGGTCGACCGAGCGGCTGATGAGCGTGACCTGTCCCGCCATCTGCTCGCCGGGCATGTCCGTGGGCTGTACGTTCGCCACGTCGCCCGTCTTCAACTGCGAGGCGACCGTATCCGCGAAGGGAGCTTTGACGATGACCTGCGTCGTGTCCGCGATGGTCACGAGCGTCGTGCCCGAGGCGACGAAGCTTCCTTCGTATAGAGCCTGATCTATGACGACGCCCGAGATGGGCGCGCGCACGACGGCGTAGTTCAACTGCGCGTCGAGCGCGCCGACGTGCTGCTCGGCCTGACCGACGCGCGCGGCGGCCTGTGCGCTGTCGTTCGGGTTCAGAGACCTCCTACGCAGATTGACCGTCGCCTCCGCGAGATGCAGGTCGTTCTCGGCGCGCGTCAAGTCGAGTTGCGAGGCTTCGAGGTCTCTCTTCGAGATGCCGCCCGCGTTGTAGAGCGCGAGACGCCGTTCGTATGTGCGGCGCGCGTTATCGACGGCGGCGCGCGCGTCGCGCAGAGCCTTCTCGTCCTGCGCTGTGTTCTGCGGGATGGTTCCGGTCACGACGCCTCGCGCGCTCGCTCGCGCCTCGTTCAAGGCGGCCGTGGCCTCGTTGCGTTGCGCGCGGAGGTCGTTCGCTTCGAGCACGGCGATTGTCTCGCCCGCGCGCACGACGCGGTTCTTCCAGAGCGGCATCTGTTTTATCTGCGCGCTTATCTTCGGCGAGACCTGCGCCGTGCCGCGCGGGGAGATTGTGCCGAGCGCGGAGACCTGCGAGGCGATTGCGCCGCGCTCCGCCTTCGCGACCTTCACGCTGACGACCGCCGCCTCAGTCTCTTCGGCGGCGTCAGTGCCCTTGCGCGAGCGAAGTATGAGCACGACGGCGATGATTGCGACGGCGGCGACTGCCGCCACGACGATGAGAGTCGTGCGGCGACGGCGTTCGGCCTCCACGCGCTCCGCTTCTACGCGTTCGGCCTCGACGCGATTGCGCGGCGTTAACTCGACGGCGTTCAACTCTTCGGCCGCGCGCTCGTCGGGCAACTTCTCATCGCTCAAGTCCGGTCTGTCTCGCTCGTCACTCATTGTCCTGCCGCCTGACGTAGGCGCGCGAGCGCCAGTTGATAGTCGAAGAGCGCCTGAAAGAAGGCCAGACGCCCAGCGGCGAGTGTGGTCTGCGCGTCGGTCACTTCCACAATCTGCGCCTCGCCCGCGCGGTAGCGCGCGATTGAAGTATTGAGGTTGCTCTCCGCGAGCCTGATGCCTTCGGAGGCGAGCCGTATGCGCGTCGAGGCTGAAAGAGCCTGAGAGCGCGCAGCAGTGAACTCCTGCGCGAAGCCGCGCTCGGCCTGCGCTCGCTCGTTCCGTGCGAGCTGCAAACGCACGCGCGCCTGTCGCTCCCTACTCTTCGTCGCGCCCCAGTCGAATATAGGGATCGAGAGGTTGAGCGCCGCGGAGACGCCCGTGTGCTCCTTCAGACGCGTCGGTCGCAGAGAGTCCGTGTCGAAGCCGCCGTTGAGCGTGTAGGAGAGTTGCGGGCGTCGGTCTGCGCGCGCGACGAGTATCTCCTGCTCGGCAGCTCGCTCCTGTGCCTCGAACTGCGTGAACTCGGGTCGGCGGCGAGTCGTGTCTGCCGTGAAGCGCTCGACCTCGCCCGGCGCTGGCACGAGTGTCGAGAGGTCTGCGGCCGAGATCGCGCGCGCCTGTTCGTAGCCGACGAAGACGCGCAACGCCGCCGCCGCGACCTCTTCGGCCGCGCGC
>JBJMGR010000229.1:0-20272 GCA_045807805.1 Pyrinomonadaceae bacterium
AGATGCTTCAACACGTCCCCTCAACCGTCGAGCACATCAGGACAGAACTGGGCAAGGTCATCGTGGGGCAGGGCGAGGTGATCGAGCAGGTGCTCGTGGCTCTGCTCGCGGAGGGGCACGCGCTGATTGAGGGCGTGCCGGGCACGGCGAAGACTCTGCTCGTGAAGACGCTCGCGCGCATCGTCGGGGCGGAGTTCGGCCGCATACAGTTCACGCCCGACCTCATGCCTTCGGACATCACGGGCACGAACGTCTTCAACACCGCGACCTCTTCGTTCTCGCTCCGGCGCGGCCCGGTCTTCACCGACGTGCTGCTCGCGGACGAGATAAACCGCACGCCGCCGAAGACGCAGGCCGCGCTCCTCGAAGCGATGGAGGAGCGGCAGGTGACGATTGACGGCGAGCCGCAACCGCTCTCGCCGCTCTTCACGGTCTTCGCCACCGAGAACCCGATTGAGTATGAAGGCACGTACCCACTGCCCGAGGCGCAGCTCGACCGCTTCCTTCTGAAGATAGTCGTCAACTACCCGACGGCCGCGGAGGAGTTGCGCGTCATCGGCAACTGGGACGAGGGCTTCAACGCGCGCCGCCTCGACCAGATAGACATACGCCCGCTCCCTGACCACGAGTCGCTCATGCGCTGCCGCGCCGAGGTGCATGCGGCGCGCACGCAAGGCGGCGTGCGCGCCTACCTCGTCGACATCGTGCGACGCACGCGCGAGCACCCTTCGGTCGCGTACGGCGCGAGCCCGCGCGCGAGCGTGGCGCTCCTGCTCTGCTCGAAGGCGCTCGCGGCGATGCGCGGGCGCGACTTCGCGACGCCCGACGACGTACGCGACATCGCGCGACCCGTCCTCCGCCACCGAATCTCCCTGCGCGCCGAGGCGGAGCTTGACGGCGCGACCGAAGACGCGGTCATCACGGACATACTCAACACGGTCGAAGTCCCGCGCTGAAGAGAGTGCGCGGCGAGAGTTTCTCGGATGGAGACCGGAGAGCGCTCACACGCGGAGACTCCCGCACACGCCGACGTAAACAACGCGGCCGCGTCCGACGAGGCGCGTCCGCGCGACGAAGCGCGTCCGCGCGATGAAGTGCGGCTGCTGAAGGTCGTGCTGTCGCTCGCGCTTCTGTGCGGGTTCGCGTTGTCGCGTAGGCTCTGGGTCTCGACGGGGCGGCTCTACCCGAACGTGCCCGCGCTGGACTTCCCGACGACAATCGCGACGCCGCTCGACTATGTACTGTTCGGCGCGCTTGTCACGTTGCTCTTAACAATCGCCGTGCGCGAGCGGCCGCGTCTGTGCGCGTCGGCGTTCGTCGCGCTCGCGTCGGCGCTCGTCGTCTTCGACGAGTCGCGCCTTCAGCCGTGGCTCTATCAGTACCTCTTCGTGATGCTCGCGCTCGCGGTCTATTGGTGGAGGGAGACGGACGCGCGCTTGCCTCTGCGCGCTTGCGCGTTGATGTTCGCGTGCGTCTACTTCTGGAGCGGCGTGCAGAAGCTCAACCCGCAGTTCTTCGCGGAGGTCGTGCCGTCGCTCTTCGGCCCTTACTTAGCGCACGTGCCCGCGTCGTTCGCGCGGCTCGCGACGACGCTCGCGTTGCTGATTCCGCTGACGGAAATCTGCGCGGGCGTGATGCTGTTGACGCGAAAGTTCAGGCGCGTCGCCGTCGTGCTCGCCGTCGTCACGCACGCGCTCGTGCTGCTGCTCTTCGTGCCTTTGCGGCGCAACAACGTGATATGGCCCTGGAACGTCGCGACGGCCGCGTTCGTCCTCATAATCTTCCGGCGCGACGCGGGCACTCTCAAAGATTTTCTGCCGCGAAGGCTTCTGTCGCTTCAGACTCTCGCGCTCGTGCTGTTCGGCCTGATGCCCGCCTTCGGCCTCTACGGTCTATGGGGTCAATACCAGTCGGCCGCGCTCTACTCGGGCAACGTCTCGCGCGCGGAGTTCACGTTGAGCGAGCGGGTCGCGCGCAGTCTGCCGCCGCGAGTTCAACAGAAACTTCGGCCCGCTTCGGAAGGCTTTCGGCTCGACATCAACCACTGGTCTTACGCGGAGCTGAACGTGCCCGCGTACCCTTCGGAGAGAGTCTATAGGCGCGCGGCTTCGACGCTGTGCGAGTTCGCCGAGAGCCCTTCGGACGTGCGGCTCGACGTGACCGAGCCGCCGCGCATATTTGGTGACTCGGCGCGCACGGCGACGATTGACTGCGATGCTTTGACTCGTCGTTGAAGGCGTCAGCGATGAAAGGGTCGCTTTAAAAATTTATGGCCGACTTCGTACCAAAGGACACGGACTTCGAGGCGCGCGTGCGCGCGAGCTTCGCGCGGCAGCGCGTGATGGAGACGATAGGCGCGCGGCTCGTGCGCGTCGCGCCCGGAGAGGTCGAGATAGAGCTGCCCTTCAGGGAAGACCTGACGCAGCAGCACGGATACCTTCACGCAGGCATTGTCGCGGCGGTCGTAGATTCCGCGTGCGGCTACGCGGCGATGTCGCTCGCGCCCGAAGGCGCGGAGGTGCTCTCGATAGAGTTCAAGCTCAACCTCATGTCGCCCGCGCGTGGGCATAGCTTCGTCGCGCGCGCACGCGTCAAGCGCGCGGGCCGAAACGTCACGGTCTGCACGGGCGACCTCTACGCCGTCGAAGGCGCGTCGGAGAAGACGGTCGCGACGATGCTCGCGACGATGATGACCGTCAGAAGTTAGGAGGTAAGGCCAACCCGGATGCGATTCGTCTTCACAAGGCTCTTCTACGTGCTGCTCCTCGCGGGGCTCGTGCCGCTCTCGGTCTCCTGGGGGTGGCCCACTCTGCGCTGGCTCGTGCTTGCGTACGACGCATTGCTGCTGACGGCGGCCTTCGTAGACGCGCGCTTGAGCCGACTGCCGGAGGGGCTCGAAATCGTTCGGGAGTTCGGCGGACGCTTCCACATAGGCGCGGAGACCGAGGTGCGCGTCCGCGTCAACAACAGCACGCCGCGCCGCTTCAGACTCAAACTCAAGGACGAATACCCGCCCGAGCTTCAGCTACTCTCGCCGCGCGAGTTGGAGCTTGAAGTCGGGGCGCACGAGTCTCGGGCGCTCGCCTACACGCTCAGGCCCGCGCGCCGTGGCCGCTTCGAGTTCGGGCGCGTGGCCGTGCGCGTGCGCTCGCGACTCGGGCTCGTGTGGCGCGAGACGCGCGCTGCCGCGACTTCGTCCATCAAGGTCTACCCGAACGTGCGGCGCGCGCGCGAGGCGGAGTTGAAGGCTCTCGGCGCACGCTCGCTCGTGGCCTCGCAGCGTCGCGCGGCGTGGCGCGGCGAGGGGCGCGACTTCGAGTCTCTGCGCGAGTACGTCGCGGGCGACGAACTCCGTCACGTATCGTGGAGCGCGACCGCGCGACGCGGGAAGTTGACGACGAGGCAGTACCAGATTGAGCGCGACCAGACTCTGCTCGTCGCTCTGGACGCGGGACGACTGATGACCGCGCGCGTCGAGGGCGAGTCGAAGTTCGACACGGCCATTCACGCCGCTCTCGCCCTGATGAGCGCGGCGCGGCGCGCGGGCGACCACGCGGGGCTCGTCGTCTTCGGCCGACGCGTAAAGGCGTACGTCCCGCCCTCGAAGGGGCGCGAGCAGACCGAGGCCGTCATCGAAGCCCTGCACGCGATTGAGCCCGAGTTGATCGAGCCTTCATACACGCGCGCCTTCCAGTTCGTCGCGGCCAACTGCAAGCGCCGCTCCCTGGTCGTGCTGCTGACGGATTTGGTTGACGACGAAGGCTCGCGCGAGCTTCTCACGTCGCTTCGCATACTGCGCCCGCGCCACCTCCCGCTCGTCGTCACCATCGCCGACCGAGACCTGCGCGCCTCCGTCCGCGACGCGCCCGAAACCCTGCGTGGCCTCTTCACCCAATCCGTCGCCGAAGAGATAATGTTCCAACGCGAGTCGGCCCTACGCCTCGTCGAAGCACAGGGCGGCCTCGCCCTCGACGTGACCGCGGCCGCACTCGTCCCCGCGCTCCTCGAAACATACATCCGCGTCAAAGAGCGCGGGCTCCTTTAGAACAGAACCGCGAACGGTAGTGAGCGGGTGAGAGTTACGTTAACGAAGCTCTATGCGTAACACATACCCGCTCACTACCGTTCGCGGTTCTGTTCTGTATCAATCACTAGGCGGCGAACTCGATGCGGTCGTAGACCTCCGCGAGCGGGAGGCGGCAGTTGACCGAGGCCATGTCGAGCGAGGATTCAAGCCCGCTCGCTTCCGTAAGCGACCAGGTGCCGTCGGGCTGGCGCGCGAAGTGTTCGAGGCGCGCGCGGTCTTGCGAAACGAGCACGTAGTCTGCCAGCGTCTCAATCGTCTTGTGGCGCTCGAACTTCTCGCCTCGGTCGTAAGCCTCGGTCGAGCGCGAGAGGACTTCAAAGATGACGACGGGGTTTAGGAGAACGTCGCCGACCGGAAAGTTCAACCCTGCTTTGTCGCGCCGCGTCCGGCGAGTAGAAGATAAGAGTAGAGGGCCACGGCGGTAACGGCGGAGATTGTAAACTTCATCGCCGAGGGGACGGGCGCGGGAGAGATAAAGCCTTCGATGGTGCCCGCGATTATGAGGAGCGGGACGCAGCCCATCGCGAGTTGGATCGCTTCGCGGCCACGGAGGCGAAGGTTGTCGAAGCGCGGGATATCGCCGGGGAAGAGTAGCGCGGTGCCGAAGAGGAGTCCGCCGCCGCCCGCGATGAAGATGCAGGAGAGTTCCACGGGGCCATGTCCGGCCATGAATGTGAGAAGCTCTTGGCCGTAGCCCGCGCGGTATGTGAGCGCCAGCACCGACGCGTGAGCGAGGCCGTTCAGGGCCATGTAGTAGAGCGTCCCGACGCCGAAGAGCGCGCCGTAGCCGAAGGCGTTGAGCGTGATGCGTATGTTGTGCGTGGCGATGTCGGTCGCGGCTATCTGGTTCGCCTCGTTCGCGCCCTTCCACCAGCGCGGCTTCCTCTCAAGTATCATCTCTCGCGCGGAGGCGGGCACGCCCGCGAGTTCCGAGAACTCGGGGTCGCGCGCCGTCCCCACGAAGGCTATGACGGCGAAGAGCGCGTAGGTGGCGAAGGCGAGCGCCGTGTATCGCCACGTGCGGCGGAACGTGCGGGGGAAGTCCCGAGCGAAGAAGTCGCGTATGCGGCGTCGGCCTTCGGACGCGTCCGCGCGATATATGCGGCCGTGCGCGCGTATGACGAGGCTGTTGAGGTAGTTGACGAGTCGCGGGTCGCGACTCTCGGCGCGCGCGATGGCGAGGTCTGAAGCGGTGCGCCGGTATATGCGCCCGAGTTCGCGCACCTCCTCCCGGTGCAGGCGGCGCAAAGATGAGCGGTCTAAGAGCGTCAGCAAATCTTCGAGGCGCTGCCAGGCGCTCTTGCGGCTCTCTATGAAACGGTCTGATGACTTAGCGGGCACGTCTGACCTCGGCTATTCTATGCGAGTCTCTTCTAGCGAACGCGCGCGGGCTTGAAGAGTCTTTTGTCGAAGAGGCGCTCGGGAGCACGGCATGGAACGAATCGTCGAATGTGTACCAAACTTCAGCGAGGGCCGCAAGGCTGGTGTCGTGCGCGCGCTCGTCGAGGCGGTCGAAGAGGTAGTGGGCGCGCTCGTCTTAGGCACACACGTTGACACAGACCACAACCGCTCCGTCATAACCTTCGTCGCGCCGCCCGAGGCAATCGTCGAGGCGGCCGTGCGCGTCGTCGGCCGCGCGGCCGACCTCATCGACCTGAGCGCGCACGCGGGCCAGCACCCGCGCATGGGGGCGTGCGACGTGCTGCCGTTCGTGCCCGTGCGTGGCATCACTGTTGAGGAATGTGTCGCGCTCGCGCACGAGGCGGGCCGGAGGATTTGGGAGGAGTTGAATGTTCCCGTCTACTTCTACGAGAGCGCCGCGAAGAGGCCCGAGCGAAGGAACCTCGCGGACGTACGGCGCGGCGGCTTCGAGCTTCTGCGCGAAGAGATTGCGACGCGGCCCGAGCGAGCGCCGGACGTGGGCGCGGCGCGCATTCATCCGACCGCGGGCGCTTGCATTGTCGGCGTGCGCCCGCTGCTCCTCGCCTACAACGTCACGCTCGACACGCGCGACCTCTCAATCGCGAAACAGATTGCGCGCCGCGTGCGCGAGCGCGACGGCGGACTGCTTCACCTCAAGGCGCTCGGCTTCGAGCTTGAGAGCCGGGGCGTCGTGCAGGTCTCGATGAACCTCACGAGCTACGACGTGACGAACCTTCACGACGCGTTCGAGGCCGTGCGTCGAGAGGCCGAGCGTCTGGGCGTCGAGGTCATCGCGAGTGAGGTGGTCGGCCTCGTCCCGCAGGCCGCGCTCGACCGCGCCGCCGCCCATTTTCTAAAGCTCGAAAACTACTCGCACGACCTCGTCTTAGAGAACCGCATCGCGGCCGCGCTGGAAAGAAAAAGGATGAAGGGGTAAGTTCAAAGTTACAGGTTGCAGGTTCAAAGTTGAAGGCGCGAAGCTCTTAACTTTGAACCTGCAACCTGTAACTTTGAATTTGAGAAGGCAAAGCCTTCTCTTCGTTTCGCATGACTCAGTTGAGGCTCATCGTCGGCGCGTGGCTCACGGAAGATTTACGCTGGGCGCGGCAGAACCTTTACGCGCTGCTGGTGCTGACGCCGCTCGTGCTCGGGATGACGTACTTCGGCGTGGGCCGTATGGTGCGCGAGGCGGAGTGGAGCCCGACGGACACGCAAGTTCTAGTTGCGTGCGTCGTCGCTGCGGCGTGCATGCTTGCGCTCAGCATGTCGCGTGCGGGGCTTGAGATTTATCACCTGCGCAGGGCGGAGTCGGTCTTCGACTCGCTGCCCGTCGAGGCGCGCGTTCATCTACGGGCGGCGCTCCTTCGTCGAGCGTCGCGCACGTGCGGCGTGGCGTCGGTCGCGCTCGTGCTGCGCTGGCTCGCGGGTGGAGACGTGTGGGACGCCTGGACGCTCGCGTCGCTCGCGCTCACGGTCTGCGTGCTCGCGTCGGGCGAGGTCTTCGCGGCGTTGGAGTGGGTTCACTGGTCGCACAGGCGCGAGGTCGCGCACGCGGCCCTCGCGGTCGTAGTGTCTGCGGCGTGCGCGTCGTCGTGCGGGCTTCTGCTCGCCGGGGTTCTGAGGCCGGGCACGGTCTCTCTCCTGATTCGCACGGCGCTCAGCCGCGCGGCGTTGAGCAGCGCCGTCGAGTTCGAGGGGCGCGTGTTGATGCTCGGCGTCGCGGCGTTGACGGCTCTGTTGACGACGTGGCTCGCGTTCGCGCTGCACGAGCGTTGGCGCGCGAGTGATTCGGAGTTCGCGAAGCGTCTCGGCGCGCGAGACAGTCTGGGCTCTTTCGGCGAGCGCGTGGCGGCGCGTGCGTGCGGCGGAGGCGGGAGCCGTAAGGCGGGCGAGCGCGGCGCGGTCGCGGCGCAATTAGCGCGCGACTTGCAGTTGACGCTTCGGGGATTCTCGTCGGCCGTGTACGTGGCCGCTGGTGTGGCCGCGCTGACGCTTCTGCTCCTCGTCGCGCTGCTCGCGGGCGGCGTTATCCCCGCGGGCGAGGTGGAAGGGTTTCTCTCCGCGACGTGGCTGCCGGGCGCGCTCGCCGTTAAGTTCGCGTGCGTCGTGGCGTCGGTCGCGCTCGCGTCGCTCGTGCCCGTGCTCGTCGCGCACGAAGCGCCGCACCTCTGGCTCGAACGCTCCGCGGGCGTCTGCGGCGAGGACGCCTGGCGCGCGAAGCTCTACGCGGCGCGAGTCCTCACGCTGCCCATCGCGCTCCTGTCGTGGCTCGCGGGCGTGCTGTGCGGCGCGGTGCCGTTTGTTTACGCGCTGCCGCTTCTGGCCGAATGTGTGTGGCTCTGGTGGTTGGTGAGCACGCTCGCGGGCGGGCTCGCGTACGAGATGCCGGAGCAGCCGGGACTCGCTCTGATACTTACCGCGTGCGCGACGCTCGCGGCCGGGGGCTTGACGGCCTTCGCGTGGCCCGCGGGTTTAGCCATCTACGCGCTCGGATTACAACAACTCAACATGCGCGCCCACGTGCGCGCGCACATTCATCTGAAAGGCGAAAGCGTTTGAGCTTGGAGAGTCTGGTCGTGGTCGAGAGTGTGACGAAGCGTTACGGTGAGACGTTGGCCGTGGACGGCGTCTCTTTGCGCGTCGGGGCGGGAGAGGTCTACGCGCTTCTGGGCGCGAACGGGGCGGGGAAGTCCACGCTGATAAGGATGATGACGGGGCTGTCGGAACCCGACTCGGGAAGCGTGACGGTGTGCGGCGAGGGGATGGCGCGCCGGGCCATCGCGGCGAAGCGTCACATCGGCTACCTGCCGGAGGAGCTTTACTTCTATCAACGCCTGACGGGTCGCGAGTACCTGCGTCTGGTCGCGGGGCTCAAGGGCGCGGACGCGTCGGGCGTCGCGGCAGAGATAGAGTTCTTCGAGTTGAGCGCGGTCGCCGATAAGTGGGTCGGGGGCTACTCGCTCGGGATGAGGAAGAAGCTCGGGCTCGCGGCGGCGTTCACGGGGAGCCCGCGCGTGCTCGTGCTCGACGAGCCTCTGAACGGGTTGGACGTTGAGATGATGCGGAAGCTACGCCTTCGTCTCGCGTCGGAGCGCGACGCGGGGCGCTCTTTTCTAGTCTCTTCGCACGTGATGAGCTTCGTCGAGCGCGTGGCCGACCGCGTGTGCGTGATGAGCGCGGGGCGTGTGGTCGCCGAAGGGAACCCGCAAGAGCTTCGCGCGCTCGCCTCGATGCCCGACGCGCCCTTCGAGGACGTGTTCTTTCGACTCGCGAAGTGAAGTTCCCGCCGCCCGCGCTTGGCGAAGTGAGCGCACTCATTTAATAATGTTCGCGCACGGCAATGTCGGCGCGCGCACAGACCCCGCGAGGGCGGCGCGATAGAATCCCGGCATTGGTGTTACTCACGACGCGCAGGCGCAGGCGACCGCTTCAACCCCTTTTAGAGTTCCCGTAAGAGTTCCCGATGACCCCCAAGGACGAGCACGAAGACCAGAACGGCGAGCGACTCTACGCGGCGCTGGCCGAATCGCCTTACCTCGACGAAGAGCACCTACGTCGCGTGCTCGACTCACTGCCCGCGCCCGTATCTTACGTGGATACCGAGTGCCGCTTCCGCTACAACAACAATGCATACGACCGTTGGGTCGGACGCCCTCACCTCGAACTCTACGGCGCACACCTCAGCGAAGTGCTCGGCGAGAAGGCTTACGCCGAGGTGCTTCCTTACACCGAGGCCGCGCTCGGCGGCGAGTCGGTCTCCTTCGAGAAGGAGCTTGAGTACGCAGACGGCTCGCGACGCTTCGTGAGCGTCTCATACATCCCAGACCTCGACGAGCGCGGCCGCGTGCGCGGCTTCATCTCCCTGGTTCGAGACCTGAGCGAGCGCAAGCGCGCCGAGGACTCGATGCGCTTTCAGGCGCACCTGCTCGACACGGTGGATCAGGCCGTCATCGCCACGGACACGGAGGGGGCGATAACCTACTGGAACCGCCACGCCGAGAAGCTCTACGGATGGAGCGCGGCCGAGGCCATCGGCCGAAACATTCTCGAAGTCACGCCCGCCGAGACTTCGTCGGCGCAGGCCGCCGAGATAATGTCGCGCCTCGCGTCGGGCGAGACGTGGACGGGCGAGTTCGACGTGCGTCGGCGCGACGGCTCGGCCTTCCCCGCGCTCGTGACCGACACGCCGATTCACGACGCGGAGGGCCGACTCGTAGGCGTCGTGGGCATCTCGGCGGACATCTCGGAGCGACGACGCTCGGAGGCCGCCGTGCGCGAGGCGGAGCGTCGTGCGCTGCGCGAGTACGAGACGCTCCTGATGCGCCTGACGCACCTCGCCGAGTCGTTCGGCACGGCGCGCGACCACCTCGCGATATTCCGAGACCTACGCGACTTCGCCCTCGTCAGCGTCCCGTGTGTGGGCATCTTCATCTCGCTCTACGACGAGGAGCGCGACGTACGCTTCGCGAAGTACGCGTGGGGCGACGGGCAGGAGGTTGACGTATCCACCTTGCCGCCGATGCCCGTCTCGGCCGAAGGGCCGAACAGCCGCGCCGTACGCACGGGCAAGGTCGTCATCACGGACGACTACTGGGCTTTGAAGCAGAAGGGGAGCGGGCAGAAGAGCATACTCGTCGGCGAGGACAACGGGCTGCGGCCACAGTCTTCGCTCGTCGTACCGATGGCTATGATGGGGCGTATCGTCGGAACCGTCGAGGTTCAGTCCTACGAGAACCGGGCCTATCGCGAAGAGCACGTCACGGCGATGCGCATGGCCGCGAACCTCGCGGCGGTCGCGATAGAGAACATGCGTCTGTTGCAGTTCGAGGTCAAGGCGCGCACGGCCGCCGAAGAGTCGAACCGTCTCAAGGACGAGTTCCTCGCCACGCTCTCGCACGAGCTACGCACGCCCTTGACGGCCATCCTCGGCTGGGCCTCTATGCTTCGCGACGGCCGTCTCGACGAGAAGACCTTCAAGACGGCCGTCGAGATAATCGAGCGCAACGCGCGCACGCAGCAGCAGATAATCGACGACATACTCGACGTGTCGCGCATCATCACGGGCCAGCTACGCTTCGAGGCCGAGCCGACCGACCTGCGCATCGTCGTCTCGGCGGCCGTGGACACAGTCCGCCCGGCGGCCACCGCCAAGAGCATAACGCTCTGCACGACGTACGAGCCCGGCGTCGGCCCCGTGATGGGCGAGCCGCGCCGACTGCAACAGGTCGTCTGGAACCTTCTGCTAAACGCGGTCAAGTTCACGCCCATCGGCGGCGAGGTGAGCGTGCACGTGGACACGGACGGCACGCACGCGCGCGTCCTCGTCACGGACACGGGCGCGGGGATTCGCGCGGACTTCCTCCCATACGCCTTCGACCGCTTCCGGCAGGGCGACCAATCGACGACGCGCACGCACGGCGGCCTCGGCCTCGGCCTCTCGATAGTCCGCCACCTCGTGGAGGTTCACGGCGGGAAGGTGCGCGCGGAGAGCGAGGGCGAGGGGCGCGGCTCGACCTTTACGGTCGAGCTTCCTCTCTTGCGAAACGCGGACGCCGCGCCTCGTGTCGAACAGACGCCGGGCGAGTCGGCGAGTCCGAATCCGCGGGCGGAGATACTTGAGGGCCTGCGCGTGCTCGTGGTTGACGACGAGGAGGACGCGCTCGCCCTGCTGAGGGCGATTCTGGAGAAGAAGGGCGCGAAGGTGATTGCGGCGGCGTCGGCCGTGGAGGCTCACGCCGCGCTCGAAGCGGCATGGCCCGACCTGTTTCTGTGCGACATAGGGATGCCGATTGAGGACGGCTATCAACTCATGCGGCGCGTGCGCGAGTTGGAGTCGTCGCGCTCGGCCGCCTCGACCCCCGCGGTCGCGCTCACTGCCTACGCGGGCGAGTCAGACCGCGCCCTCGCGCTCGACGCGGGCTACCAGCTACACGTCCCCAAGCCCGTTGACCCCACCGCGCTGGTCTCACTCATCGCAGACCTCTTAGGAAGACAGAAGTAGAACAGAACCGCGAGCGGAAGCGACCGGCTATCAAGCTCCGACGAAGGTAAACCTGTCGAAACTTGCGACCCACTCGCTACCGCTCGCGGTTCTGTTTTTTGCCCTGCTTAGAAGTCGCCCTTGCAGGTGTCGTGGCCGCAGTCGCAGTCAATCTGTATGTTGTGCTCTGTGCTCTGACAGTGGACGCTACAGAACTTCTCGCCCTTCTCGACTGGGCATGTGCACGGCGCGTTCTTACATGCGTTCGCGCTCTTCGGGGCGTCGTCGCTCACGGTCTCGTCGGCCATCTTACGGTTCTCCTCCGTGTCGTGCGGGTCGTTTGAAAAAGACCACTCGGTTCTATGCCAAATCGCGCGGCGAGTCAAGGTAAGAAGCGTTCAGCACTGAGCGTTCAGCTTTCAGCTTCCAACCCCTTTGCGTCCTTCGCCTCTACTTCGCGTCCTTCGCGTTTAGACCTTCCGTGTTTAACCTCAAAGGCCGCGAAGTAGTCGCAAAGAACGCAGAGAGGATTTGGCTGAAAGCTGAACGCTGAGTGCTGAACGCTACAGATTTTTTCTGAGGAAGCCGACTATCTTCCAGCCGTCGAGGTAGACCCAAGGGCGCTCGCCGCTCGTGTAGTGGCCGCATGGGAGCCAGGACACGTCGAGGGGCGCGCCCGTCGCCCGGACGCCTTCGATGACCTGGCGCGAGAGGTCTGCGGGGAACGTGAGGTCGTGGCGCGCGGCGATGAAGCGCATGGGGCGCGGGCTCTGACTTTCGAGTCTGCCGACGAACGTCATAGGGCTTATCGGGAGCCAAGCCTCACGCAACTCTTCGAGCGTGAGTGAGTCCTCTACCCCCGCGCGCACGTGTTGGGTCGAGATGCCGCGCCAGACCACGTCGGCCACGTAGCCCGAGACGTGGTTGAAGACGCCCGTGCTGATGCGCTCGTCGTGGACGAAGGCGAGGAAGGCCGTACAAGACCCTATGCTCGTGCCCGCGATTCCGATGCGCTCGTACCCTTCGGCGTCGAGCCACGCGACGGCCGCGCGCGTGTCCAACACGGCCTGGCGCATGGACTGTAGCGTGCGCCCGACGTTCGGGCTGACGAGGAAGTCCGCGCGCTCAAGGTCTGCGGGACGACGCTCCTCGTGATACGGAAGCGTGAGCCTGAGCGCGGTGATGCCGACGCGCGCGAGCAGGCGGCAGAGCGCGACGTGGCTCTCCGCGTCCGCGTTCCACTGCGGCAGGACGACGACGGCGCGCCGCCGGTCGTCCTCAACGGAAGAGCGCTTCGACGGCCCGGCCGTGAAGAGACGCGCGCGCGCGGTGTTGTTCTCCATCGACGGCGTGCGGACGGCGCTCGTCCACGTCAGGCGTTCGCCGCGAAGCTCGTAGTCTTCGACCGGAGCGAGCGCGTAGAACTCTTCGCTGCGACGGACGGTCTCGCGCGACGCGCGTTCTATCACCACGCGCGGGTCGTCGCCGTTCAAGTGTTCCGCAACGAACTCCGCGCCCCACTCGAAGGGGCGCACGACCCTGTTCGTATCACGCGCCGCGTGCCTGCGCTCCCGCGCCCTTATGTAACGTCCGAGCAAACTTAATCAAATCCCTTTCCGGCTCTCCCGGCTTCTTCGGAAGACGTGAGCCAAGAATCCTAAGTGTGCGGGCTATTGAAGTCAAAAGGAGGGGGCGAGGGGCTAGTGAGGTTTAATGAAGCTCTTTTAATTGCCACTAGCTTTAGCTAGCGGCAATGGGGCGCAAACCGAGCCTCCTGGGCGGAGGCTCGGTCGCGTCAACTCGCGGGGCCGCGCGCCGCTTAAGGGGCGGCAGAGCCGTCGATGAAGGGGCGCATCTGTCCGACGTACTGGTCGAGCGGGGCGATGCTGTAGAGGACTATCTCGATGGCTTTGTCCGGGAAGCCGGATTCAAGCGTGAAGGTGTAGCCGGCGAATACGTCGCCCGTGTCGTCCGCGCCCCAGAAGAGGAAGTTGTGGTCGCTCAGGTTGAGGAGCTTTCGCATGAGCGCCGCGCCGTTGCGCGCCTTATCGACGTTAACGTAGCCGCCCTTGTAATAGGGATAGATGCGGAAGCCGATAGTGTCGTCGCTTGAGACGCCGACGACGACCTCGAACGCCTCGGCGTTCGTCATGCCGCCGCGCTTAACGGCGACGAAGTTGTACGGGTTCTTGTCGCTCTGCCTGAAAGCAATCTCGATGCCCTTCTTTGGGCCCGAGGCGGCGAGTAGCTGCCCCAGCCTATCGCGCGTGGCGACGCGGCTGGCCTCCTTCTGTGCGGGCGTCTGCGCCGCCGTCCCGACCGCACACGACGACAACGCGAGCAGCATCAACGCGGCCGAGAACAGTCTACGTCTCTTCATGGGGAACAATCCTCCAACACCTAAACTTGAAAAGAGCGCGAGGGTAAGATGCTTTCTAAAGCGATTCGCACGCCCGAGTCAACCTCGGGACGTGCCGATGTAAGTTTTGAGCGGCGCCGCGTCAACCGCGTCGTCGCCGTTTGCGCTCGCGGAGGCGCGAGAGCATCTGTGGGGAGATGAGGAGCGTTTGGAGGAGCGACCCCGTTGCGAAGCGGCGCGCGAGCGAGCGGAAGAGGCGCGCCGCGCCGGGCGTGTAGTTGAACCACCAGAGGTCGTGTATGCGCGCGAGCCGGTTGACGTGTACGTGGTGCGGGACGACCATCTCAAGCAGTCCGAGGCGGCCGTGCGTGCGGCCCGTGCCGCTCTGCTTGACGCCGCCCCAAGGGGTCTGCGCGATGCCGTGCGTGTAGAGAACTTCGTTGACCATGACCGTGCCCGCCTCGACCCGGTGTGCGACGCGTCGGCCGCGCGCGATGTCGCGCGTCCAGACGCTCGCGGTCAGTCCGAAGGGGCTGTCGTTGGCGAGGCGCACGGCCTCTCGCTCGTCGCGGAAGGTCATGATGGGCAGCACCGGGCCGAAGGTCTCTTCGCGCATGACCGCCATCGTGTGGTCAACGCCGGTCAGAACCGTCGGCTCGTGGAAGTAGCCGCGCGCGTCTCCCGTGCGCGCGCCGCCCGCGACGGCGCGCGCGCCGCGCGAGAGGGCTTCGCCCACATGCTCCTCGACCGTCAGCAGTTGGCGCTCGCTCGACATCGCGCCCAAGTCCGAGCCTTCCACACTCTCAGCCCCTTGCCTTAAGGTCTTCACCTTCTCGACGACGCGCGAGGTGAACTCTTCGGCGACGCGCTCGTGTACGTAGCAGCGCTCGACCGACGCGCATGCCTGACCCGAGTTCGCGAACGCGCCCCAGACCGCTGCCTCGACCGCCGCGCCGATGTCCGCGTCCTCGAAGACTATCATCGGGTCTTTGCCGCCGAGTTCCAGGACGACGGGGATGAGCCTTCGCCCCGCCGTCTCGGCGACGCGTCGGCCCGTGGCGACGCTCCCCGTAAACATGATTTTGTCTATGCCGGATTCGACCAGAGCAGCGCCGGTCGAGCCGTCGCCGGTAACGACTTCTAAAACTCCTTCGGGGAGACCCGCGCGCTCGAACACGTCCGCGATCTTTAAGCCGACGAGCGGCGTCAACTCGCTCGGCTTGAGCACGGCCGCGTTTCCCGCCATCAGCGCCATTACGACTTCGCCGAGCGGTATCGCCCAGGGGAAGTTCCAGGGCGAGATGATGCCGACCACGCCGAGCGGGCGATACTCGATTGTCGAGGTGCGGCCGAGGAGATTGTAGAGGCCGATATCGATGCGCTCATCCTTGAGCATGCGCGCGGTCTTGCGCGCGAAGAACCGCATGAGGTCGAGCGTCGGCACGACCTCCATCGAGACGGCCTCGGCCGCGGGCTTGCCCGACTCGCGCGAGACGAGCGAGGCAATCTCCTCCAACTCTTCGAGGACGAGCGCGCGAGCGCGCAAGACGACCGAAGCGCGCTCGCGAAACGAGAGCGCGGCCCAACTCTTCTGCGACTCGCGCGCGCGCGCGACCGCGCGCGAAACGTCCTCGGCCGTAGAGAGCGGCACGCGCCCCACCTCCTCGCCGGTCGCGGGGTTGTAAGAGATTACTTCGCGCCGAACGTCAGTCATGGTCTCGGCCGCCCCGGTCTCTGTGATTTGAGTCGCCATTCCGTTTAGCCCTCGCTTCCCCTCGCGGATTATGTAGCCAATCGCCCGTAGAAGAAAGTCAGAACCGGGAGCGGTAGCGACCGGGTTGCAAGCTGCGAGATGGTTTCGCATGCCGGAGCTTGCGACCCGGTCGCTCCCGCTCCCGGTTCTGACTCTTTCACTTCCGCCGCGCCTGTCGGTTAGAATCGTCTTGCAGAAGAGTCAAAACGAATACGCCCGGAGAGTGAAGAATGACGAGACCGCAGTTAGCGGAGTTCGTGCGGCGCATGGGGCCGGACTCCGTCGCAATCATCCCGGCCGCGCGCGAGGCCACGCGCTCGAACGACACGGAGTATCGCTTCCGACAGGACTCGGACTTCTACTACCTGACGGGCTTCAACGAGCCCGAGGCCGTCGCCGTCATTGCGCCCTCGCGCGAGGCTCCCTACACGCTCTTCGTGCGGCCGCGAGACCGTGAGAAGGAGACCTGGACGGGGCGGCGCGCAGGCGTCGAGGGTGCGAAGGAGCGGCACGGCGCGGACGAGGCTTTCCCGGTCGAAGAGTTCGACGCAAAGCTCTCGGAGATGTTAGACGGCGCGCAGACGCTCTACTACCGTTTAGGCTCCGGCAACCCGGACTTAGACCTTGCAATCATTCGACAGCTCGCGCGCATGCGTGCGCTCGGCTGGCGCAAGGCGCGTCCGCCGCAGACCATCACAGACCCCGGCGCGCTCATACACGAGATGCGCCTGATTAAGACCGTCGAAGAGATAGAGCTGATGCAGCGCTCGGCCGACATTGCCTCCGAAGCGCACCGCGAAGCCATGCGCGCGGCGCGCGCGGGCGTCAAGGAGTACGAGATTGAAGCGCTCATCGAGTACACCTTCCGGCGCGGCGGCGCTTCGGGGCCCGCATACAACACCATCGTCGGCGGCGGCGCGAACGCGACGATACTTCACTACATAGAGAACTCGGAGGAGCTTCGCGACGGAGACCTTCTGCTCATTGACGCGGGCGCGGAGTATGAAGGGTTCGCCTCCGATATCACGCGCACCTTCCCCGTCAACGGCCGCTTCACGCGCGCGCAGAGAGACATCTACGACCTCGTGCTCGAATGCCAGCGGCGCTGCATAGAGATGATTCGGCCCGGCACGACGCTCGACGACATGCACACGCGCTCCGTGGAGATTCTGACCGAGGGGATGGCGAGGCTCGGCCTGCTCAAAGGCGACGCGGCGAAGCTCATAGAGGAGGAGCAGCACAAGAAGTTCTACATGCACCGCCTCGGCCACTACCTGGGGCTGGACGTTCACGACGTGGGCGCGTACCACCTCGAAGGCCAGCCGCGCCCCTTCGAGCCCGGCATGGTCTTGACGGTCGAGCCCGGCCTCTACGTCGCCGAAGACTCCGAAGACATCCCCGACGAGTACCGCGGCATCGGCGTTCGCATCGAAGACGACGTGCTCGTCACCACGGACGGCCACCGCGTCCTCACCGACAAAGCCCCCAAAGATACGGAAGAGATAGAGTCGCTGATGGCGAGATAGAGAAGGCAAAAGTAGAAAGGCAAAAGGCAAAAGTTAAGACCGCAGAACAGAGCGACCTTCATCAATCATTGATGAAGGTCGCTCTGTCTTAACTTCTCACTTGTTATCCGGCGCGTTAGGATTTACGCGGCGAATTCGTAGACCGGCGTCTCGATTACTTTCTTGGGCTTTTCGCCGTCCCAAATCATCTGCTGTAGCCGCTCGACTGTTTCCGGCGAGAAGAATTGCTCGCCGGTTTCGACGCACACCCTTGCGGGCACATTCTCGACGATGACAAATCGCCCGTCCCTTTCGAGCGTATAAGTGACTCTCCGCTCAACCATCGTCTCTTTAGCACTCATCACTTCCTCACTTTAAAATCAACCCAGAGGCTCGCGTCCGGTTCGTAAAGCGTAATGATCTTCAGCAAGGGGCGCGACGGATAGCTGCACTGGATGTGCAGCGGCCTGCCCGCTCGGGTATAGCCTAATAGCAAGCAACTCGGGCCGTATTTATCGTCGGGGTATTCTTCGATGATTTCTCCTGCGGCGACTGCCTCGCGGATATCCCGCACCGTAACGCGGCGCACAATGCTCTGGTCAACTGCGTGCTTCGAGAATTCGAGCAGCCCCGCCGAAATCTTCTCACGAATCTCTTCAATCATCACGTCAAGATATGTCGTTCCGCATTCAAGGTAACGCCCGCTGTCTTCTCACTCGAAGCCCTCTCGCAACTCCGCGACTATCTCTCGTGCAATCTGGCGTGCGCGTTCTACTTCGTCGGTCTTGAGTGAGACCGCGCCGACCACGGCGTGGCCGCCGCCGCCGTAGCGCTCGCAGATGGTGGCGATGTTGTGGCGGCGGGGGCGCGGGCTGAAGGGGTTCGAGCCGACGGAGATTTTCGTGCGGAAGGGGCCGCGCGTGACCGCGACCGAGTAGGTCGTCTCGGGGTGGACGTAGTACGGAATGAACTTGTTGAAGCCTTGCAGGCCCTCTTCGACGAGGTCGAAGGTGACGACGCCGCGCTCGTACGTGGCCTTGCGGCGTATGGCCTCGACCGTCTGGATGTGCGTGTCGAGCAGCGGGCGGAAGCGCGCCTGAACCTCGCGGGAAGTCGCGACCTCTTCGAGCGTGCGCTCCGCAAGTTCGCGTATGACGCCTTCGATGAAGTCGGGGGGCGCGTTCTCGATGACCTGCATGAGTTGAAGCGCGGGCTCGCGAAGCTCGACGGGCTGCGCGGCCGATTCGTAGAACGCGCCGTCGATGACGTGCGCCCACGTGATGAGCGTTTCGAGCGAAGCATCTCGGAAGCCGAAGCTCTCGTGCGCGACGCGCGCGATGAACTCCGTGCACGACTTGCTCTCGGCGTCCCAGAACTTTCTTCCGGAGGTGTCCGAGCGGAAGTGTGCCTCGTCCTCCGCGCTCAGGAACGCGGACTGGTGATGGTCGAACCACCAGGTCAGGCGCGGGCTCGGGCTGTACTTGAAGTCGACGATGGCGTTCTCGTCCCCGTCGAACATCTGCTCGTCGAAGAGAGAGCCGGGCGTGTGCAGAAGCGGCGCGTAAGCAATCTGCGCGTCCGTATTCTCGTGCGCGCGATAGAAGCGCGTGAAGACGGCGGCCGAGGCGACGCCGTCGAAGCATTGGCCGTGATATAAGAGTCGGAGTCTCATCCCTTGTCCGTTAGTCAAAAATTATCACCTCGAAAAGCCGGACATGATACCAGCCGCGCCGCACGTCGCCAAAGGGGAGGGCGGGAAGAAGAAGGCGGAAGGCAGTAGGCGGAAGGCAGAAGGCAGAAGGCAGAAGGCAGAAAGCAGAAGGCAGTAGGCAGTCAAAACAAATCTCCGCTTCGACGGGCGTCTAAATGAAGAAGGCAGCCGAGAAGTAAATGGCTTCCCGGCTGCCTGCTGCTTTCCGCCTTCTGCCTACTGCCTTCCGCCTACTGCTTCTTCGCCTCCGCCTTCGGCTCGTCCTTGCACTGCTCTGTGGCGGCCTGCGCGGTTAGCCCGAGGCGCTCGCGTATGAACTGCTCTGCGTCCTTCTCGACGAGTTCGCCGCCGACGACGAAAGCCTTCTCCGTCAAAACCTCGCCCGAAGGTTTGAGCTTCGCGGGCTCTAAGAAGACGTTGAAGGGCGAGCCCCATCGGCGCGGGTCGCCGACGGCCTGCCGGTATGTGAAGTGCGTGGTCTTCTCTCTCGCGTCCGTCGCCTCGGACTCGACGACGACGGGGAAGGGCGCGCCGCCCTGTCCTTCAAAATACTTGCGCGACTCCTCGGCCGCGCCGTACTCGCTCACGCCGACTATCTCGAACCCCTGCGCCTTGTACTTCTCGTAGAGCTTGAGGGCGACGGGCGCTTCCGCGCGCCAGTTGCCGCACCACGGCGCGAAGTAGACGACCATCACGAGCTTCTTCTCCTTCGCAAGCTCGCGCAGAGAGACGGGCGTGCCGTCGCTCAGACGCTTGAACGTCCAGTCCTTGTAATCAATCTTCTGTTCTAAGAGCGGCGCGTACTCGTGCCCCTCCGTGCGAACGAGCTGCGTCCCGCCCTGCGGCTGCGGCGGCGCGGGCGTCTGCACGACGGGCTGCGGAGTGGACTGCGGCGCGGGCTGACTCTGCGCGGGCGTCGGCGTGGCGCTCGGCTTTGCCGTCTGAGTATTGGGGGTAACTTGCGCACTCGCCGTCTGCGCTATCGCCGCGAGCGCGAAGACGATTGCGGCGGCGCGGCTTAGATTCTTGAACATAAAACTTCTCCTCTTACTGCCGGAGCGTCAAAGGTCGGGAGCGTTCGTTTGCGTGCGGCGTACGAAGTGGTCAACGTCGCCGCACTTACACCGTAGTCACTTGCCGCTGAGCGCGGCGGTCGCCTGCTCGTCTAGGAGCGGCGCGATTATCGCCTCGAACTCGGCGCGCGACTTCTCACCTATCACTTTACTGCGTATGCGTCCCTGACGGTCTATGACGAAGGTCGTGGGGAGGACGCCGACCGAGTACTTGTTCGCGACGCCGTCGTCGCCGACCGCGACAGTGTAGTCCTGTCGCACGTCCTTCTGATACTCGCGTATAAGCTCGGCCGAGTCGCTCGTCGAGACGCCGAGGACTTTGAAGCCGCGCCCCGCGAGGTCGCGCTGCATCTCGTTGAGGCCGGGAATTTCGGAGCGGCAC
>JBJMGR010000230.1:0-7166 GCA_045807805.1 Pyrinomonadaceae bacterium
ATCATTCCCAACCCGTGGGACGCGGGCTCGGCGCGGCTGCTGGCCGCATTAGGCTTCGAGGCACTGGCGACGACGAGCGCCGGTTTCGCTAACTCGCTCGGGCGTTCTGACGGCCGCGTCACGCTCGAAGAGGTGATGGAACATTGCCGCGGCATCTCCGCGGCGACCGACCTGCCGGTCAGCGCCGATCTGGAGAACTGCTTTGCGGACGACCCGGAACAGGCCGCCGAGACTATCCTGCTCGGGGCTCGGGCCGGTCTCGTCGGCGGCTCGATTGAGGATTACAGCGGCGACCCCTCGAATCCAATCTATGATTTCGCACTTGCGGTCGAGCGCGTCCATGCTGCCGCCGAGGCGGCACGCTCGCTCGCTTTCCCCTTCACCCTAACGGCGCGAGCCGAAAACCTGCTTCGCGGCAGGCACGATCTCGACGATACGATCCGCCGCCTACAGGCATTCGAGGCAGCAGGGGCGGATGTCCTGTACGCGCCGGGTCTCGCCACGCTTGACGAGGTTCGATTGGTGACGGGTGCTGTAAGTAACCCTGTGAACGTGCTGGCTCCAATGCTAAAAGGTGCGACGGTCGCGCAGTTGGCTGAGGCGGGCGTCAGGCGGATCAGCGTCGGGGGGGCGCTTGCGCGCGCGGCGCTCACCGCGCTGTCACGCGCCGGGACAGAGATGCTGGCTCAGGGAAGCTTCGCGTGGACTTCGGATTTGGCGTCCACGGCTGAACTCTTCAAGAGCGCCTTTAATTGAACAGTGCCGCCGCCCTACCGAACCACATCAACTGAGCGATTACAGTCGAGAGCCTCTTCTTTGTCACTGTCTAACGGAAGCCGCTCGGCGACCTCCTCTCACTTCAAAGTATCTCTCGCGACACGACCATCCAATTCCTCGTTCGGACGCACTCGATTCACGCGCGCTCTCATCCGAACTTCCGTAGAAGCCTCCACTCCAATCCATAAACTTCAATCCGACTTTTCAAGCCGCTGAACTTTCGTCCGAAGGGTTGGACGCGTCCGCCCGTTCGTCACGCGGCGAGTCCCTCTCGTCACAAACGCGCGGCGCGGGAACGTACTTTGCCTATTCCCTCGGCGCGTGAGGCCGCGCGCGTCCATTTTCGCGTAGCGTCGGCCGACGCGCGACACGCCCCAGACGCGCGCGCACGCGGTTCCGAATAAGGAGGCTCTCAGATGAAGTTCAGACTGACAACACTCATGCTATCAATCCTACTCGCGGCCACGGCCGCCTCGGCGCAGGGCGGCGCGACAGGCTCGCTCACGGGAACCGTCCGCGACCCGAACGGCGCGGGCGTGGCCGGCGCGGTCGTCGAGGTCACGAACGAGGGCACGGGCGAGCGGCGCAACGCCACCACGAACGAGCAGGGCGGTTATACCGTCCCCAATCTCCCCGTCGGCCTCTATGACATCACGGCCAACGCCGCGGGCTTCGCGACCAACACGGCCAAGGGCGTTAAGGTCTCCGTCTCGTTCACGACCGACATGGACATGACGGTTAACCCCGCGGGCGCGACCGAGAGTGTGACGGTCGTCAGCACCGACACACAGACAACCGTCAACAGCACCGACCAGGCGCTCTCGACGCTCATCGACAACAAGAAGATTCTCGACCTGCCTCTGCTCTCACGCGACCCCAACTCGCTCATCCTCATCTCGCCGGGGACGACCACGAGCGACTCGCGACTCGGCGGCTTCGTCGTCAACGGCCAGCGCGAGCGCAACAACAATTTTCAGGTGGACGGCGTTGACAACAACGACACCGAAGTGCCGGGCGGTCGCTTCGGCGTCGCCACGCCGACCATCGACGCGACACAGGAGTTTCGCGTCCTGACAAGCAGCTACAACGCCGAGTTCGGCCGAAACTCCGGCGCGGTCATCAACGTCGTCACCAAGTCCGGGACGAACGAGTTCCACGGCAACGCCTACATCTACTACCGCTCCGACGCCTTCTCGGCGCGCGACTTCTTCGACATCTCGGGCCAGCCCGACCCGCTCCAGCGCCGCCAGTGGGGAGGCTCAATCGGCGGCCCCATCGTGAAGGACAGGATATTCTTCTTCACCAACTACGAGCGCGACATATACAAGCTCGGCCAGCAGGTCGTCCGCGTGGTGCCGTCGGCGCTCGCGCGCCAGGGCATTCTACAGACCGGGGCGGAGAACTTCGGCACGCTCGACATACGTCAGGGCGGCGCGAATAACTTCAGCGGCCCCATTCTCGACTTCGTCTACGGCGCGCCGGACGGCACCTTCTCGAACCTCGGCGTCAACCCGGCGATCACCGACCTGCTCAACCGCATCTACCCGCTCGGCAACAGCCCGGCCGACGCGCCGCTCCCCGGCGTCTTCGACGCCTTCCGCTTCGCCTCGACCCTCAACTTCAACGACTCGCATCAGGTCACGTCTCGCGTGGACACGAAGCTGACCGACAAGCACAATCTGGCCGGCAGCTTCACATGGTCTAAGGGCAACGGCGATGTCTTCCCGGAGACCTTCCCCGGACGTAACGACGGCGGCAACGCTCCCTTCAAGAGCTTCAACGTCGGGCTGAACCTTGCCTCCGTCTTCAACTCGAACCTCATCAACGAGGCGCGCCTCGGCGTAAACCGCGTCGTGGTGGACTTCAATCTGCCGGGCACGGGCGGCGAGCCGACGGGCGCTTACGGCGACGTTCTGACTGCTTTCCAGAGTCACGGCGTGCCGCAGGCCACTCAGGTCTTCGGCGGCGAGAACGGCAGGCTCATCGACCTGACGGGCACGGGCGGCATCACCGCGCTAAACACCCTCGGCGTTGACTCGCAGTTTCGCCACGCGGGGACGATGACGATAGGCGACTCGCTGACGCTCATACGCGGCAACCAGACCTGGAAGTTCGGCGGCGAGGGGCGCTTCATCTACTCGAACGGCGCGAACAACTTCTTCCGCAAAGAGTTTCTCAACTTCGGCATCACGGGCTTCGGCCTCCCGCTGCTCTTAAACAACGCGGGCGACGACTTCATCCCCGTGACGGGGCTCGGCGGGAGCGTCAACGACTACGCCTCCTTCCTCTACGGCCTCGTCGTCCAGCAGCAGCAGTGGCAGTACTACAACAAGGCCGCGACGCGCGTGGACGCCGACTACCTCGGCATACGCCAGCGCGAGTTTGACCTCTTCGCGCAGAACGCCTGGAAGGTCAGGCCCAACCTGACCTTGAACCTCGGCCTGCGCTGGGAGTACAAGGGCGTGCCCTACGAGGTCAACGGCCAACTCTCCAACCTGATCGGCGCAGACCCGAGCGGCCCGACGCCCGCGGGCGGTTTCCGCTTCGAGACCGTCGGCAAGAACTCCGAGAACCCCGGCCGGTCTCTCTACGACGAGGACTACAACAACTTCGCGCCGCGCGTCGGCTTCAACTACAGCCCGGACTTCTCGACGGGCTGGCTCTCGAAGCTTACGGGCGGCCCCGGCAACATGACGATTCGCGGCGGCTTCGGCATCTACTACGACCGGGTCTTCGGCAACATCGTGCGTAACTCTTCGACCAACCCGCCCTTCCAGAACACGTTCAACAACTTCGCCTTCGACATCCTTCAGAACGTCCCGCGCCCGACGACCATCGGCTCGGACGCGACCATCGAGGACGGGGCCGAGTTGTCGGTCAACCTCTTCCCGCTGCCGGGCAACAACATGTTCCAGCAGCACTTCAAGACGCCCTACACGGAGACATGGAACTTCGGCGTCCAGCGGCAGTTCAAGGGTAACATTCTGGCCGAGGCCGACTACGTCGGCTCGCACGGCGTCAGCCTTCTCCGGGGCGTGGACGCGCAGGCGCAGAGCGTCCTCCGCGTCAACGCGATACGCCACACGAACGTCGCCGTAGCCCCGAACAACCCGCGCCAGAACTTCCTGAACGGCGTGCTCAACACGGCGTTCGGCGGCGCGGCGGCGGCCTACCTGAACGCGTCGCTCGGGCAATCGACCTACAACGGGATGCAGCTACGCCTGACGAAGAGGCTCTCGAACACCTTCATCGGGGCCGGGCAGTTCCAGGCGGCCTACACCTGGAGCCACTCGATTGACAACGCGCCCGACCCGCTCGACGCGGGGCGCGGCGGGCGCTCCGCCCCGCGCGACTCTTCGGGCTTCGGCGGCGGCTTCGGCGCGGAGCGCGGTAACTCGGACTTCGACACGCGCCACCGCTTCGTAGCCAACTTCGTCTACGACCTGCCGTTCAAGTCGTCGAACGGCTTCGTCAATCAGGTCGTCGGCGATTGGACGGTGGCCGGGATAGTGACGCTTCAGTCCGGCACGCCCTTCTCGATCTTCGGCTCGCGCGATTCGGTCGGCGCGGGGCTTTCGCAGCGCGCCTCCTACGCCGCGCCGGGGCAGGGTTTGACGGCGACCCCGAACGAGACGGCGCAGGCGCGCACGCAGGTCGGCCCGTCCCGCACGCTCTTCCGTCAGCCCAACGCGGGCGAGATAGGTAACGTGCAGCGGAACTCGTTCTACGGGGACGGCTACCAGAACACAGACCTCTCGGTCATCAAGCGGTTCCGCGTCAGGGAGGGAGTGCTCTTCCGCGTTCAGGCGGACTTCTTCAACCTCTTCAACAACGTGAACCTCTTCAACCCGAGCAACGCGCTGTTCGAGAACTCTATCGGTCAGCCGACCTTCGGACAGTCGTCCGCGGCCTTCCCTGCGCGGCGCATACAGTTCGCGGCCCGCCTTGAGTTCTAAAGACGAGCCGGGATGAATCCGAACAACTTGCGGTGCCGCACGCGCGCGCGTGCGGCACCGCAGCTTTATGGGCGACGACGCGACGATACGTCGTCGCGCTACTTGCCTGACAGCTTTCGCTCGATGTCGGGGACAGAGCGCACTTGAAACTCAGGCTCTATCGACTTCGCTAGCGAGAGCGCCCGCTCGTACTCCGCGCGTGCCTCCGTGGGCCGCCCCGACGCCGCCAGCGCGTCCCCCAACATCAGACGCGTCTGCACGGCCTCGGGCGCGAGCGCCACGGCCGCCTGCGCCTCCGACAGCGCCTGCCCGGCCTGCCCTTCGGCGAGAAGGTTCTGCGCCTTCTGCACGCGGCCGAGCGCCGACGCGAGCGGCAGGTCGAAATGGCCGTCGAAGACGAAGACGCCGCGGCCGACGACCGTCGTCGGTCGCAGCCGCTTGAACTGCTCGTAAGGGTTCAGCGGGCCGGGGCCGAACTCGAAGCCCGAGAGGTTGCTCGCGCTGACGAGCACCGGCCCGTCTATCGAGGCGGGGACTTCGATGCGCTGATTGACCCACAAGGTATTTATCGTCGGCAGGGGCTTACAAGGTATGCCGTAGTATGCAGGCTCGGCCACGCCCTCCGCGAAGTATACGAACCAGCAGTCCTTCACGCCGCGCGCGTCCAGATACTTCTTCGTCTCCTTGAGCTGCTCGCCCCAATCAGCGTTGGAGTCCGACAGGTATCTATAAGTATTGGACGGCCCGCCCCACAACTCGTTCGAGTAGGCTATGTAGTGCGGGAACGCCGTCCCGGAAGAGGCCGCGTGCAGCAGCAGGAGCGCCGCAACCGCGTAGGCCCACCTCCGGTTCCACCGTACGAAAGCCCACGCCGCTCCCCCGGCGAGCGCCGAGAGGAAGACGTAGAGCGGCAGGATGTGGCGCACGCCGATGTTGGTCGCGGCGCTCATCGCGACCAAGAAGTAGAAGACGGGCGGGACGGTCAGAAATAGCACCTCGCGCCAGCAGTTCAGTCGGCGCGTCAAGACGGCCGCCGCGGCGAGCAGCAGCAGGACGAGGAACGCGAGCGTCGATTTGATGACGAAGACGACGGGGAAGTAGAACCAGACGCCGTGCGCGTAGGTCTTTTCTAAAACGTAGCTGGTGTAGAAGTCGGCGGTCAGTCGAACGTCCGCCATCCCGTAAAGATAGGACTCGGGCAGAGCGTGCCAACGCGCCAACGTCGAGATGCCCCAAGCCTCGTGAGGCTTCAACCCGCCGACGTACTCCGCGAGCGGCGGGTTCAACTGCAATCCTTCGGGCCGTGCCTGATAGCGGAATCCGTAGAAGGCCCACAACACGGCCAGCGCGATTGCCGCGACCGCGACGAGCGAGGCCGCGTACCTGAGCGCACGCCTGCCCGTGCCCGTCGCTGCTTCGGCATCAGCATCCGAGTTCCCGACTGTGATGCGTCGGCGAAACACTTCGCAGGCCGCCAACAGAAACAGCACGGGGAAGACGAAGATGCCCGAATGTTTGACCGCGAGCGCGAGCCCCGCCGCAACCCCCACGAGTAACAGCCGCCACGCGGAAGGTGCTTTCGCGTAGCGGTAGAAGGCGTAGACGGTCGCGAACATGAAACAGGAGATGCCCGCGTCGGTCGTGACGAGCGCGCCGTGTGCCAGCAGGTTCGGCTCGAAGGCGAGCAGCGCTTGCGCGACGAAGGCCGCGCCCGTCCCGAACATCTCCCTCGCCGCCGCGAAGACGAGCAGCGCCGCGAGCAGCGTCAGCGTAGCCGCCGCCATGCGCGTGCGGAATAGAATCGCGTCCGCGTCGTTGCGGTAGAGGAACTCCTTGCCGTCGAGGAACGCCTCCTCTTTGAAGTAGCGGTTTTGCAACTCGGGAACTCTGAGCGGCGCGGTGAGGAGCGGCGCGGTCGCGAGCAGTTTCAACAGTGGCGGGTGCTCGGGGTTGAGCCCGAAGTCCGCCCGCATCCAGGACGCGTAGCCCGCGAAGATGTGGTCGCCCTCGTCCCACGTCTGCGACTCACGCCGCACGGACAGAGCCAACTGTAGGCCGAGTATCAGCACGAGTGAGACGACCCCCGCGGCCTCGGCCGCGCCACGCCGACTTCTTAATCTTTCAATCATTCTCTCTCCGCTTCAGCGCCCGCGCCTCGACCCCGGCGCTTCACGAATCGGCATGATAGAGGCTGTTTAAAAAGCTGTCAGCTAACGCTTTAACCCCAACCTCTGGCGGCTTGCCACTCCGTACGGGGCTTTGAGTGCCAGCCGTTGCAGCATCAACCGCGTCATCACCAAGTGGAGCATCGCCTCGCTACTCTCGGTCAGGTACTCGTAGTCTTTGCTCATCCGGCGGTAGCGCCCCACCCACGCGAAGGTTCGCTCAACCACCCACCGCCGACGCAGCACCGTGAAGCGCGGCATCGGGGGA
>JBJMGR010000231.1:0-46304 GCA_045807805.1 Pyrinomonadaceae bacterium
CGCGCGCGACATGTAGCCGCTGTCTTCGAGGAGCGCGATGAAGAAGAAGAGCAGGAGTATCTGTGGAAGGAAGACGAGCACGCCGCCCACGCCCGCGATGACGCCGTCAACGAGCAGGTCTGTCAGAAGCCCGGCGGGCATCTGCGCGCGCAGAGCCTCGCCGAGCGTGCCGAACGCGCGGTCGATCAAGTCCATCGGCAGCGTCGCCCAGGAGAATATCGCCTGAAAGACTACGGCCATCACTGCGAGCAGTACGACCGGGCCGAAGAGCCTGTGCGTGACGATGCGGTCTATGCGGTCTGTCGCGCTCGGGCGTTCGTTGCGCGCGCCCCGCACCGCGCCCTCCACGACTCCCTCAATCCAGCGGTAACGCGCGGTCACGGCCTCCTGCCACCATTGCGGGTCTGTCTCGGCCAGACGCGCACGAGCGAGCGCGACGGCCTCGCGCCGCGCCGCGTCCTCCGGTATCGCGTCCGAGTAGAGTTCGCGCAGAGCCTCGCCGCGCGCGCCAAGCTCAGCGCCCGCGAGCGCGCAGACTTCATCCTCCGCCGCGCGCGAAAGCGGCCAGCGCGCGGCCGACGCGCCCGTCCCGACGGCCTGATAAACCGCGCGCGCCAACTCTTCGAGGCCACGCCGCTGCGTGGCCGTAACGGGCACGACGCGCACGCCGAGCGACGCGCCTAAAGCCTCCGCGTCTATTTCGAGCTTCGCGCGCTCGGCGAGGTCGAACATCGTGAGCGCGACGACGACGGGGCGACCCGTCTCTAATAGCTGCGTGACGAGGTAGAGGTTTCGTTCGAGGTTGGTCGAGTCAACGACGGCGACGATAACGTCGGGCGCGGGCATGCCCGCCATGCGGCCCGTGATAACGTCGCGCGCTATCTCTTCGTCAATCGAGGCTGCGTCGAGGCTGTAGAGTCCGGGCAGGTCTATAAGTCGCGCGGGGGCCGAGTCGGAGTCGAGCGACCAGACGCCCTCCTTGCGCTCGACCGTCACGCCGGGATAGTTCGCGACCTTCTGCTTGAGACCTGTTAGTGAGTTGAAGAGGCTCGTCTTGCCCGCGTTCGGGTTCCCGGCCAGCGCGACCACGAGCGACTTCGCACCGCGTTCGGCCGAGGCTCCCACGGGCTCTTCAGTGCGGGAGGGGGATTCGAGGATACTGCTCATAAGAGAAGTGTTGAGTGATAAGTGATGAGTGATGAGAAGGACGCTCGCCTTTTCTTATCACTCATTACTCATCACTCATCACTACCGAGATAGTTTGAGCCTCGCTGCGGCGAAGCGCGAGGTGATAGTTGCGAACGCGTACTTCGAGCGGGTCGCCGAGCGGCGCGGCCTTGACGACGCGAACGGGCGCGCCGGGCACGACGCCCATCTCCATCAGGCGTCGCGCGATTGCGCCCGTGCCCTTGACCGCGAGCACGCGTGCGGGAGTGCCCGCGCGGAGCCGGTCGAGCGAGACGGCCGCGGGCGCGAAGCCTTTGGCGGCGTCGCCGTCTCTAACAATCTCTATCGCCGGGTTGAGTGCGTATGCGGTGCTCATAAAAGGGTTCACCTATGAAAGCGATTTTGAGAACGGTAGCGGCCGGCCCTCTGCACTGACTGCCGACCACGTCCACACTATAACTCAGTTGAAAATAGATTTCAATTTCAAATCAAGGGGATTTTGAGGCTCGCCCTCTCTTGCGGTCAAGGGGCGGACGCAAACGAAAAGGAGGGATGATGAAATGAAGGCTTCACTTCATCATCCCTCCTGTCGTCATTCTTGTCGCTACGGCTTTGACTCTGCCGGACTCAGACGTGACTCACGTCAGTGGAGCGTCGTCGGGATGATTGCGAGGTCTGCGCGGACGGGGCCGAGCGGCGTTGTTGCGGTCAGGCGCAAGGGCAGGCGTCGCTTGTCAGTGCTCACCCAGAGGCGCAGGTTGAAGCGGTCGCCGGTCGGGTCGTTGGTGGCGAGCGAGAGTTCGACGGCGGGAATCTGCTGGCCCGCGTGGAGATGGTCTGCGCGACGCAGCGCAGTGTTGTATAGAAGGCGCGGGCGCTTGTTGACGAGCAGCGAGACGGCCGTGCGCTTGCCGGGCGTCAGGTCGAACGAGCGCAGCGCGAAGAAGACGGAGAGCAGGTCGTGCGTGCCTACGGGAACCTCTACGCGCGTGCCGTCGTCGAAGAGCGCACTGCCCGAGCCCTGATCGGACGAGACGACGAAGCGCGAGTTCCTCTTCCCTTCGGCGAGCGTCTGCTCGGCGCGGAAGGGAAGGAGCGTCGAAGCGTCAACGTAGGAGTTTAGCTGGTCGTTGACGGGGAAGAGCGTCGCGCCCGCGCCCGCCGTCTGCATAGATGCGTTGAAGAGAAGCCCGTCGCGGTTGAAGTAGCGCGCGCGCGCGCGAACCCTGAAAGAGGCCGTGCCGATGGGCTGCGGGCTCGTTCCCAAATAGAAGTTGTAGTTCAACTCGTCGCCCGGCTTGAAGGGAAGCTCGGGCAGCGCTGCGTTCGCGGCGGGAGTCGTCGCGGGCGCGCCGGGGCGAGTCGTAGGCGGAAGGACGATGCCGGGCGGCGTGGGAGTAGGCTGCGCCGGAATGGGCATGCCCGCGACGACGGGCTGCGCCTCCGCCAGTATCTCGGCGCTCGCAACCTCGGCGCGTATCTCACCCGCGCGATGTCGCGCGGTTATGAGGAGCGGCACGTGGCGCTCGTCGTCGGAGAAGTAGATGCTCACGCGGTAGGCGTCGGCCTCGGGGTTTCCTCGCACACGCGCCTGCGTGACGAGGGCGCTCGAAGAGCCGAGGTTCGTCTTCAAGTTCTCGCGGCCCGTGACCTTTAGCTCGACGTTGTAGACGGCCTCGCCGTTCTGCACGGAGGTCGTGTAGGTTGCGCCGGGCGCGAGCGGCAGAGCGCGCAGACGGAAGAGCGCCGAGAGTAGGTCGTAAGAGGCCGCGGGCGCGCCGACCGTCTGCCTCGAAGGGATCGCAGACTCGCCGGACGAAGTGTTGTAGTCGCGCGTCACGTTCTCGACGCGCGCGCCCTCGCGTATCTCCTGACGCGCGCGGTAGGGGAGTCCGGTCGCGGGGTCGACGAAAGAGACGTAGTTATTGTTTATTGCGTAGAGCGCGGCGGAGATGACGCCGACGGTCTCGACGTGCGCCTGAAGCTCAACGCCCTCGCGCCCGTAGAGGTCGCCGCGCGACGCGACCGAAAGCTCGACGTGCGCGGCGACGGGAAAGTTCGAGAACGAGACCGTGTAGGTGAGGTGCTCGCCTACGCGGTACGGGGCGGCGTTGAACGGGCCAGCGGAAACGTCGCCGACGCGCTCCTGCTGCGCCACTGCGGACGCGCAGAGCGTGAGTGCGGCCAGTACCGCGGCAAGCATTCTCTTCAACTTCACACTTCGACCCAAAGACTTTCTCCCTCTGCGTCCATCTTCGCAAATCGTCCCGGCGCGGGCAAACGCGCCCGCGCCCACACTTACACGCACGCGAGCGCCTCCACGTTCCCACATCTCGCCTTCGCGCGACCACGAAAGACGTGGATGACGTTAAAAACTGACTGAGCCTGTTCAGAACTCGTCGAACTCTTCGAGCCACCGGCGCACGCTTACGCGACCCGAGAGCAGAGCGACGTGGCCCGTGCCTTCGAGCAGCTTCAGACGCGCACGCGGCATGTGTGATGCCATCAGCCGCGCGGCCCCGACGCTGTCGAGCAGGCGGTCGGCCGTGCCTGCGACGACGAGCGCGGGCGCTTTTATCTCGCCGAGGCGCGGGCGCAAATCAGTGTCGCGTATGATGCGCATGCGCGAGACGTAGCCCTCGCGCCCGACGACGCGCGTGTGCTCGCGGAACCGGCGGCGGTCTTCCTCAGACACGTCGGGGCTGAAGAGCACGTGGCGCGCGGCGCGTGTGCGGTGCGCCTTCATCATCGGGTAGAAGGCCGCGAACAGTATGCAGCCCAAGGTTATCTTCGCGCGCTGCGAGAAGTGTGGGAACGTGTTCAGCAGTATCAGCCGTCCGAAGAGGTCGGGGTGCGCTAACGCGGTCGCCATCGTAAGCAGTCCGCCGAACGACTCGCCGAGCACGGTCGCGCCCACAGCCTCCGCGTCTCGCATGACCCACGCGAGGTCTTCGACGAGGCGCGACATCTCGTAGCGCCCCTCCGGCCGCAGGGGTATCGTTATGACCCTGTGGTCGCGCGCGAGGTCTTCGGCCTGCTTATAGAAGAGCCTGCCCGTGCCCTCGATGCCGCACACGTATACGAACGGCGGCCCGCTGCCCTCGACTCTGTACTCGACGCTCATCTTCTCTTAGAAGGCGGAAGGCGGAAGGCAGAAGACAGTCAAGGACGCGGCCTCTTCTAACTTCACGTTGAGAACTTCAAATTTGAAATTCGACCGGCTGCCTTCCGCCCTCTGCTTACTGCCTTCCGCCTCCCTCCATCTCTTCGACGACTGCGCGTGCTGCGCGCGCGGGGTCTCCGGCGTTGAGTATCGCGCGGCCAACGACGATGAAGTCAGCGCCCGCGCGAACGGCATCCGCCGGAGACATGACGCGCTTCTGGTCTTCGTAGGCTGAGGCCGTCGGGTGCACGCCGGGCGTGACGACGAGGAAGGGCGCGCGCGCGACCGCGTCGCGCACTGTCGCTATCTCGTGCGGCGAGGCGACGACGCCGTCGAGCCCCGAAGCGTCCGCGAGTCGCGCGAGCCGACGCACCTGCGCCTCGATTGACCCGGCGCACACGCCCGTCTCTTCGAGCGTGCCTGCGTCGGCGCTCGTCAGCACCGTGACGGCGATGAGGCTCGGCTTCGAGACGGCGAGATGCGCGGCCTCTTCCGACGTGGCCTCAGCCGCGCGCCGCAACATCTCGCCGCCGCCCGACGCGTGAACGTTGAAGAGCGCGACGCCGAGACGCACGGCTTCGCGGCACGCGCCCGCGACCGTGTTCGGTATGTCGTGAAACTTCAGGTCGAGAAAGACGCGAGCGCCGTCCGAGACGAGCCCACGTACGAAGTCAGGCCCGGCCGAAGTGAAGAGCCTTGAGCCGACCTTGAACATGCCCGCCTCTTCGCGCAAAAGCTCGAAGAGCCTCCGCGCCTCGTCGGCCGAGTCAACGTCGAGCGCGACGATAAGCTTCTCCTTCGCCGAAGTCCCGGCCGCCGTCACAGTCGTCATCGAGTCCCCTTCGTCATCGTTAAACTCTCTCAAGACTTCGCCGCGAGTTCGTCGGCGCGGCAGCCCACGGCTTCGTCGAGCGTGCGGAAGCCTTCGCGTTCGAGTATGCGAGCGAGCCCTTCGTTGATGCGCCGGACTATTCCAGCGCCCTCATATATGAAGCCCGTGTAGAGCTGCACGAGCGACGCGCCCGCGCAAATCTTCTCCCAAGCGTCTTCGGCGCTGAAGACGCCGCCGACTCCGACAATCTCGGGCGAGCCGCGCGTCAGACGACGGAGCGCCGCGACGATTCGAGTCGAGCGCGAACGCAGGGGCGCTCCACTCAGTCCGCCTTCACCGAATGATGCGACGCGTGCGGCGTCCGTGCGTAGCCCCGCGCGCGAGGTCGTCGTGTTCGTCGCGATTATCGCGGCGACGGACGCGCGACGCGCCACGTCAACTATCAACTCAAGCCCGCCCTCGTCCAAGTCGGGCGCGACCTTCAAGAGCAGAGGCACGGGCGCGACACTATCGCGAGCCGCAAGCTCGCGGTTGCGTCGCTGCAACTCGCCGAGAAGCGCGGCTAAAAGGTCTGCGCGCTGTAGCTCGCGCAGGCCCGGCGTGTTCGGCGAGCTGACGTTGACCGCGACGTAGTCTGCGTGCGCGCGCACCGTCTCGAAGCTGGCAAGGTAGTCCGCGTTCGCGTCTTCGATTGAGACGACGCGGCTCTTGCCAATGTTAATGCCGAGCACGCAGACGGGTCTTCCGCGTTCCAAACGTCGCGCGAGCGCGGCCGCGCCCTCGTTGTTGAAGCCCTGACGATTGACGAGCGCGCGGTCGAGCGGCAGACGGAACAGGCGCGGACGCGCGTTGCCGGGCTGCGGGAGGTTCGTGACCGTGCCCGCCTCCACGAAGCCGAAGCCGAGCGCCGCGAGCCCTTCGAGCGCGATGCCGTTCTTGTCGAACCCCGCCGCAAGCCCGACCGGATTCCTGAAGCTCAGCCCGAAGCGCCGAAGCTCGCCGAAGCTCGTGGACTCTTCAACTCCGAAGCCCGCGACGCGACGAAGCGCCCGCGCCGCCGCGCCGTTCGAGAGCGCGTGAAGCGCCAACTCGTGTGCCGTCTCCGGCGGCAGCCTGAACAGAAGGGGTCGCAGCAGCGTGCGATAGAGCATCGGCGGCGTGCGGTCAAAAGGGGGTTGCGCAATAGCGGCCTGAGCGTATCAGAGCGGCGGAAAAGAATGCAAGACAATGAAGTCAGAACCGGGAGCGGTAGCGACCGGGTCGCAAGCTCCGACATACAGACTCATCTCGCAGTCACTACCCGTTCGCTATCGCTCCCGGTTCCGACTCAACTCTTTGACTCTGCGTTCGAGGTCGGCGGTGATGCGTGCGGGGTCTTCGTCGCGCGCATACGAGACGGGCGCGCCGAAGAGGACAGAGACGCGGTTGGGGCTAGCGAAGCCTCGACGGCCCGAGAGCTTCAGTTCCGTGAGCCCCGCGATGTAGACGGGGACGATTGGCACCGAGAGCTTCGAGGCGAGGATGCCTATGCCGCCCTTGAATGGGTTCATGCCAGCATGGTCTGTGCGTATGCCTTCGGGGAAGACGAGCAGGCTGTAGCCGCGGTCAACGGTCTCGCCCGCGTGTGCGAAGCTTCGGCGGAAGCCGCTCGCCTTCGGGAGCGAGAAGGTGTTGAAGATAACGGCGGTCAGAACGTATTGCGCGAGCCAGCGAAGACGCCTGTGTATGGGCGTGCCCGTCGGAGGTCTTCGCCAAAGGCGCAGGCGCTCGCCCTCCTGCGCGATGGCGAGGCTCCGGCGGAATCGGCCGGGGAGCGCGGAGAGTATTAGCGCGTGGTCGAAGTAGGTTATGTGGTTCGAGACGAAGAGCGCGGGGCCGCGCAGAGCCCGGACGTTCTCCGCGCCGCGCACGCGAAGCCAACAGAGCACGGCCGTGATGGGAAAGACGACCGCATAGAGAACGAGGAGGCGCAGCCATGTGAAGGGAAAGCGTTGCGGCCATTCGGGGTAAGGATACTCCGCGGAAGAGTCCGACTCGCCGCCTCCGCGCACGATGCGCTCAACGTCTTCGACGGTCGTGGCGGCCGTGAAGCTCGCCTCGTCAATCTCTATCTGGTAACGGTCTTCGAGCGCGCTCAACAACTCGACGCGGCCGAGCGAGTCGAGCTTCAGGTCGGTCGCGAGCCTTGCGTCAGGTTGCGGCGAAGCACTCGCGCCCTCGCCCGAGCGCGATGCGAGCGAAGTTATGACTTCGGCGACGCGTCCCGGCGCGAAGTCGTCGGACGTTTGAAGCGACGCGTGCTCGCTTGATGATTGACGCGACGCACTTGAGTCTCCGTTGCAGGAGCACGGCCGACTCGCGCCGTCGCGACGCCCGGCCTGAATCCTTTCGAGTATGTCGCGCTTGCGAATCTTGTGCGTGGGCGTGCGCGGAAAGTCTGCGTCGGGCCAAAGGTGCCAACGTCGGACGCGCTGGTGTCGCGCGAGAGTTTCGTTCGCGCGCTCGACGGCGTGCGCGGGGTCTGCCCCCTCTGTAGAAGCCTCGCGCATAATCAAGACGGCGACCGGCTCGGGGCCGCGCCCGCCTTCCACTCCGACGACCGCCGCCTCGCGCACTTCAGGCTGTCGGTTGAGCGCGGCCTCGATGTCTTCGGGGTAGATGTTGAGGCCCGCGGCCGTGACTATCACGTCCTTCTTGCGCCCACGAAAGTATATGTTGCCCGCCTCGTCACGCGAGCCGAGGTCGCCCGTGCGGAGCCAGCCCTCGTCCGAGAGCGGAAAGGCCGCGCCGTCGCGCCAGTAGCCGGGCGAGACGTTCGCGCCGCGCACGAGAATCTCGCCCGATTCGTCGAGCCTCATCTCCTGTCCGGGCAGCGCGCGACCTATCGAGCCGCGGCCCGACTTGAAAGGGTGGTTGACCGTGATGAGCGAAGCCGTCTCGGTCATGCCGTAGCCTTGAACGACCGCGAAGCCCGCGCGCCGCCAGAACTCTTCCGTCTCGGCTTCGAGCGTCGCGCCGCCCGTGACGAAGGCCCAGAACTTCCAGCCGAAGTGCCTGTGAATAGTTCGGAACGCCCAGAGGCGTCTGAGCGGATGCATGCGAGCGGCGCGCTCAAGTCTCTTGCTGAAGCTTTCGGCGCGACCCTTTGAAGCCCCTCGACGCTCGACGTGCTCGCGCAGCGATTCGAGCATGCGCGGGACGGCGACCGCGATTGAGATGCGGCGGCGCTTTATCGTGCCCGCGATCTCGGAAGGGTTGAGCGAGTCCTGAAAGTGTACTTCGCCGCCGAGAAGCTGCGGCACGAAGAGGCCCATGAACTGCCCGAAGACGTGGCTGAGCGGCAGGAGGCAGAGGAAGCGAAGCGGATGCACGAGCCGCTCCCAACGCAGGTACTTCTTAATCTCCTCTTCGAGCGGCGCGAGGTTGGCGAGGATGTTTCGGTGCGTGAGGCAGACGCCGCGCGGCTCCGCCGTCGTGCCCGACGTGTAGATTATCTCGACGAGGTCGTCGGCGTTGATGTCGCGCGACTCGAATGGCTCGGGCGAGTGTGCGCTCGAAGTCTCTTCCAACTCTTCGAGGCGAAGCAGTGGGAGACCGAGCGAGGCGGCGTGACGCTCCGTCTCCGAACTGACGAGCGCGAGCCGCGCCTTCGTCTGCGACTGCACGCGCGAGACGAAGTCGGGCGCGCTCTCTACGTCGAGCGGCACCAGCACCGCGCCGCGCAGCGCGCAGCCGAAGAACGCAGCGACCCACTCGGGGCCGTTCGCGGCCCACAGAAGCACGCGCTCGCCGTGCGAGACGCCGCGCGCCTCAAGCTCGCGCGCGAAGCGGAAGGCGGCCGTAGCCACGCGCACGTACGACCAGCGTTCAAGCCGCAGGCCGCGCGTGCGCGCGAAGGCCGTCTCGCCGCCGCGCGTCAAGTAATCTTCCAGGTAGCTGTTGATTGTCGAACGCATGAAACCCCTTGCTCGAACCGAAACTGCGAGCGATAGCGAACGGGTCTCAAGCTATGATGAGCGCCCGCCTGATGAAAATTGAGACCCGCGAGGCTTCCGCTCGCGGTTCCGACGCGGGCCTAAGTCTTGCGCCCCGCGTTCAGCATTGTCGAGAAGGGGAGAGCCGTAGAGTCTTTCGTTTGTGACAGTTTCTCATCCGCGCGGTTCGCGGCCCGCGCTCACCTGTCCGAGGCGGAGCGGAGCGCGCCCGATTCGACCTGAAGCGTCACGGAAGAGTTGAGCGGGCGAGAGCGATAGACGCGTTGCGTCGCCTTCTGAAAGTCCGTCGCGGTCGCTTTGGGAATCTCCATGAACTTCTGCGGGTTCCGGTCTACGAGCGGGAACCAGGAGCTTTGCACCTGCACCATCACACGGTGGCCGCGTCGGAATGCGTGGAACACGTCCGGCATCTCGAAGTTGATGGCCGCGGGCTTTCCCGGTGTGAAAGCCACCGGCCGTTCGAGGCTCTCTCGGTACTTGCCACGGAACGGCTCGCCGCGCACGAGCTGTTGATAGCCGCCCATACGTACGTAGTTCGGCGGCGGGCGTTGGCCTTCGGGCGCGGCTGGCTGCGGATACGTCGAGGGGTAAACGTCAACGAGCTTGACGACGAAGTCCGAGTCGGTGCCCGTCGTCGAGACGTTGAGCGAGACCTTGACCGGCCCCGCGATGATTAAGTCCTCTTCGAGCGGCGCGGTCTCGTACGTGATAACGTCCGGGCGCTCCGAGGCGAATCGCTGGTCTTCCGTAATGTAGTCGTTCGTCATGTCGCCGACGATGTAGCCGAGGAAGGGCACGGGCCGGTTGGGGTCGCTCACGTACTCGTCGAACGCCGCCGACGTGTTATCAACCGGCGCTTCCGCGCCGAGCGCGCCGCCCGCGCCGAAGTAGAGCGTCAGCGGCCGCGCGTCCTTCGGCGGCCACTCCGACTCGCGCCGCCATTCGTTGATGCCCGTCAGGAACATGTAAGCCTCGGGCAGGTCGGCGGGCCTGTCTTTGAGGTAGTGCATGAAGAAAGGGAATTGAATCTGCTCGCGGAAGAACTCGCCCGTCCGCACCGCGAAGTTGAGGTTGCCGAGACGCTCGCCCGCGTCGCGCGCCCAACCGCCGTGACGCCACGGCCCCATCACGAGTTGGTTGACCGTGCCCGCGTTCTTCTCCTCGACCGCGCGGTAGACGCGTAGAGGCCCGAGCGGGTCTTCGGCGTCGAACCAACCGCCGACGTTCAAGACCGCGCAGTGGACGTTGTTCATGTGCTGCCAGAGCGAGCGCTTCTTCCAGAACTCGTCGTAGGTCGTGTGGTCAACAATCTCCTGCCAGTAGCGAGCACGGCCGCCCATCAAACGCTCGTTCGCGGTCGCGAGCGGGCCGACGTTCAGGTAGAACTCGTAGGCGTCGAGCGAGGGGTCGTCGAATGAGAGGGGTCGGCGCGGCGGCTCGGGCTCGCCCGCGCGCGGGACGAACTGAGAGTAGAAGCCGAAGTTGGCCGCGAGCATGAACGCGCCGTTGTGGTACACGTCGTCGCCCATGTAGTAGTCGGCCGTCGGTGCCTGCGGCGAAGCAGCTTTCAACGCGGGGTGCGAGTCGATGATTGAGGCGGCGACGTGGAAGCCCGGCTGCGATATGCCGACCATGCCGACGCGCCCGTTGTTGTTCGCGACATTCTTCAGAAGCCACTCGATGGTGTCGTACGTGTCGGTTGACTCGTCAATGTCCTTCGGCCCGCGCTTGTCCGGCACGTACGGCCTGACCTGCTGAAACTCGCCCTCCGACATATAACGGCCGCGCGCGTCCTGATAGACGAAGATGAAGCCCTCGCGCTCGAAGCTCTCCGAAGGCCCGAGCGAGCGCGGATAGTTGTCAACGCCGTAGGGCGCGACGCTGTAAGGCGTTCGCGTCAGCAGAAACGGGTAACGCTGCGATGCGTCCTTCGGCACATAGACGGCCGTGAAGAGCCTCGCCCCGTCGCGCATCGGCACGCGGTATTCGTACTTCGTATAACGCGCCCTCACGGCATCCACGCCCTGCGGCTGCGCCGCCGTCTGCGCCGACGCGCGCGCAAAGGGGAGTGCGAGAAGTACGAACGCCAAAAGGTATCTGACCACGCCGGGTTTATACACGCCGCGCCTCCTGAGAGTGTTGGGTTGTGCTCTTCGAGCCGGAGCGCGAAAGCTTCGCCCCGAAAGTATGACGCCGATATTTGGAATGATATGTCTGAGCCCACGCGCGGGGCAAACTCGCATCGCCGGTTGTCGCGGCCGAGACGGCGCGGCGGTTCGGGGAGAAAATTATTTCTCCCGCGCGGACGGCTTCGTTATAGAATGGCCGCGCAACGTTTCAAACCGCCCCGCCTCAGCGAAGTGAAATACGCAGAATACGGTCTGGCTCGGACGCGTCCGAATCTGTCGGCTCTAACGGGAGGGACTTTCATGCAGCGAACGCGCGCCGCCGCGCTCATAATCGTCGCACTCTTCGTCGCGTTCGGAACGTGGACTGCCGTATCGGGCGCGCTCGCCCAGACTCGCGGCGCGAGACGCAACGCCGCGAATCGGGCCGATGGACTCGCCGCGTGGGAGCAGGTCTACACAGTCCTGACGCACCCGCGCTGCATCAACTGCCACACGGCCAAGAGCTACCCGCAGCAGGGCGACGACCGCCACCGCCACTTCGCGAACGTCACACGCGGCCCCGACGGCAAAGGCGTGCCCGGTCTGAACTGCGCCACCTGCCATCAGGAGCAGAACGCAGACAGCACGGGCGTCCCCGGCGGTCGCGATTGGCACCTCGCGCCGCTCTCGATGCGTTGGCAGGACGCGAACGATAATCCTCTGTCGAGCGGGGCCATCTGCCGCACCGTCACGAACCGTTCGGGGAACGGCAACCTCGACGGCCCCGCGCTGCTCAAGCATCACGCCGAGGCGGAGCTTGTGCTCTGGGCCTGGAGCCCCGGCCGCCGCCCCGACGGCTCGATGCGCGCGACGCCGCCGCTCTCGCACGCTGAGTTCGTCGCCGCGACGCGACGTTGGGTCGAGGCCGGGACGCCGTGCCCGGCCGCTAAGTAGGGGGAACGACAGTCATGGCAAAGTACGATCTCAACGTCAACGGCGAGCGCAGGGAGGTTTCGGTTGACGCCTCAACACCGCTGCTCTGGGTTCTGCGCGAAGACCTGAACATGACCGGCACGAAGTACGGCTGCGGCGTGAGCGCGTGCGGCGCATGCACCGTCCATGTCGGCGGCATCGCGACACGCTCGTGCATGCTACCCGTCGCGCTGCTCGGCGACCGGCCCGTGGTGACGATAGAGGCGATGAGCGCCGACCCCGTGGGCCGCGTCGTGCAGGACGAGTGGGTGGAGCGCGACGTTGTGCAGTGCGGCTACTGTCAGAGCGGGCAGATAATGTGCGCGGTCGCACTCCTCAAGCAGACGCCCGACCCCACGGACACGAACATCGAAGAGTCAATGGGCGGGAACATCTGCCGCTGCGGCACATACGTACGCATACGCGAAGCCGTCAAGGCCGCCGCGCAAAAGTTGAAGTGAGGGAGGGGCTTGAAAGATGCCGGGCGCACAAACGAACTCTGACCGACAGCACTTGGGCCGACGCGGATTCCTGCGCGTGACGGCGTGCGCGGCGGGCGGCATGCTCGTCTCGCTCTATCTCCGACGCCCTTCGGCCGAAGCGCAGGAGGGCGGCCCGCCGAACCCGCAGCAGAAGGTCTATCCGCCGGACGCGTTCGTCAACGTCAGGCCGGACGGCAAGATTGTGATACAGGTTAACCGGCTTGAGTTCGGGCAGGGAGTTCACACTTCGCTGCCTCTGATTCTGGCGGACGAGTTGGACGCCGACTGGTCGCAGGTAGTCTCGGAACTCGCGCCCGCCGCCGACATCTACAAAGACCCGGTCTTCGGCACACAGATGGTCGGCGGCTCGGGCTCAATCGCGCACTCATTTACGCAGTACCGCGAGGTCGGCGCGAAGACGCGCGCGATGCTCGTCTCGGCGGCGGCCATGCGCTGGAAGGTCTCGCCCGAGAGTTGCCGCACTGAGAGTAGCGTCGTCCACGGGCCGGGCGGTCAGACGTTGAGATACGCGGAACTCGCGAAAGATGCCGCGCGCCTGCCCGTGCCGACGACCGTGCGTCTCAAGAATCCTTCCGAGTTTAAGTTGATTGGAAAAGGAGTCAGGCGACTCGACAGCCGACCCAAATGCGACGGCTCGCTGAAGTTCGGGCTCGACTTCAGTATCAAAGGCTTGAAGGTGGCGGTCGTTGCACACCCGCCCGTCTTCGGCGCGCGCGTCAAGAGCGTTGACGACGGGGACGCGCGCGCCGTCGAGGGCGTGCGTGACGTGTTCGAGATACCGCTCGCCAGAGGCAGCGGAGTCGCAATCGTGGCGGACAAGTTCTGGCCCGCCAAACAGGCGCGCGACCGACTCAAAATCGAGTGGGACTTCTCCGGCCTTGAGCGCGTAGACAGTTCGCGTCAGAGGGAGGAGTACAGACGCCTCGCGCAGACTGCGGGCCTTAAGTCGGTCGCGCTCGGCGACGCGAAGGCCATCGAAGCAGTCTCCGAGTCGAACCGCATCGTCGCCGAGTTCGAGTTTCCCTACCTGCCGCACGCGCCGATGGAGCCGCTGAACACGACGATACGTTTCGACGGCGACCGCGCGGAGGCTTGGGCAGGCTCGCAGTTTCAGACCTTCGATCAGGCGGCAATCGCCGACGTTCTCGGACTTAAGCCCGAGCGCGTCACGTTCCACACGGAGATGGCGGGCGGAGGCTTCGGCCGCAGGGCCGTCACGGACTCGCACGTGCAACGCGAGGCCGCGCAGATTGCGAAGCGGCATAAAGGCACCCCGGTCAAGCTCATCTGGACACGCGAGGACGACATACGCGGAGGCTATTACCGGCCGATGCACGTGCACAGAGTCGAGGTCGGCGTCGGCGCGGACGGAAGGCCGTCGGCGTGGCGGCACGTGATAGTCGGGCAGTCGATTCTTGACGGGACGCCCTTCGCGATGATGATGAAGGACGGCGTTGACAACTCTTCGGTCGAAGGCGTCTCCAACACGCACTACGACATCCCGAACTTCAACGTCTCGGTTCACCACCCGAAGGTGAACGTGCCGGTGCTTTGGTGGCGCTCGGTCGGGAATACGCACACGGCCTTCGTCATGGAGACGCTGATTGACGAACTCGCCGCGCGCGCAAAGGCCGACCCGATTGCGTACCGTCGAAAGCTCCTCAAGCCCGAGGCGAAGAAGCTGCTCGCCGTGCTCGACCTGCTCGACGCGAAGAGCGGGTGGCGGCGCAGACTCCCGAAGGGCCACGCGGCGGGCATCTCCTGCCACGAGTCGTTCGGGACGGGCGTCGCGTGCGCAGTTGACGTTTCGATCAGGGACGGGCGTCCGAGGATTCACCGCGCGACGATAGCGGTTGACCCCGGCCTCGCGGTCAACCCGCTCACCGTCGAGAGCCAGTTTCAGGCGGGCGTCGCGTTCGGACTCTCGCAACTCATGGCGCAGGGTGCGATAACGCTCAAGGACGGCCTCGTCGAGCAGCGAAACTTCGACGGCTACGTCCCGCCCTACATGCCCGACGCGCCGGTCGCCGTTGACGTTCACATCGTGCCGAGCGCCGAGCCGCCCACGGGCTGCGGCGAGCCGCCCGTGCCCGTCATCTCGCCCGCGGTCGTAAACGCCTTGTCGCGCCTGACGGGTAAACGTTATCGCACGCTGCCGCTCGTCGAAGTCTGACGACGTTGCTAACGTTAAAGGCGACAAAGGCGACGCGGGTTTCAAACCTTCCATCGGCGGACGCCTCTGTGTTAGTATCCGCGCCGATGGAATTCGTCGAGAAAGCGCGCATCATGGACGGCATGCGCATCAACCGTGCGCTGGCCCGTCTCGCGTCCGAGATCGTGGAGGATAACCACGGCGCGGGCCACCTCTACCTCGTCGGCATACAGCGGCGCGGCGTGCCGCTCGCGCACCGCATCGCCGACAAGATCGCAGACCTCGAAGGCGAGCGCCCGCCCGTCGGCGTCGTGGACATAACGCTCTACCGCGACGACCTCTCGACCGTCGGAGCGAACCCGGTCGTCAACCGAACCGACCTGCCCGTTGACGTGGAGGGACGCAACGTACTTCTCATCGACGACGTGCTCTACACGGGCCGAACCATCCGCGCCGCGCTCGACCAGTTGATAGACTTCGGGCGTCCGCGCCGCGTGCAGCTCGCAGTGCTCGTCGACCGCGGCAAGGAGCACCGGGAGCTTCCGATTCAGGCGGACTTCGTCGGCAAGTTCGTGCCGACTAAGAAGAGCGAGATCATAAAGGTCATGCTCGAAGAGTTCGACGGGGAAGAGGCGGTCGCCATCGTCGAGCGACCGCCGAGGGCGGAGAGTTGAAGCGAAGGGCGGCCCGCGTTGGCCGCCTTTTTTCTTATGCGGAGTTAGACGGATGAAGGCACAGTTCGCGCAGAGGCACCTGCTCGGGATTCGCGGCCTGAGCGCCGAAGAGATTACGCACGTACTCGATACCGCCGAGAGCTTCCGCGAAATCAACGCACGCGAGATAAAGAAGGTGCCGACGCTGCGCGGACGCACCGTCATCAACCTCTTCTTCGAGCCTTCGACGCGCACGCGCACCTCCTTCGAGATAGCGGGCAAGCGACTCTCGGCCGACGTAATCAATATCAGCTCCTCGTCCTCTTCGGTCACGAAGGGCGAGACTCTGCTCGACACCGCGCGCAACCTCGAAGCGATGTCGCCCGACCTCATAGTCATACGTCACCCCTCGGCCGGCGCGCCGCACCAGCTCGCGCGCATCTGCCGCGCCTCGGTCGTCAACGCGGGCGACGGCGCGCACGAGCATCCGACGCAGGCGCTTCTCGACGCGCTCACAATCAGGCAGCAGAAGGGGAGCCTCAAAGGTCTCCGCGTCGCAATCATAGGCGACATACTCCATTCGCGCGTGGCGCGCTCGAACGCGCACCTACTCACCACGCTCGGCGCGGCGGTCGCGGTCGCGGGGCCGGGCACGCTCGCGCCGCCGGAGTTCGCAACGCTTACGGGGGGAGGGGAGTTGAGTGTCGAGCGCCGGGTGGAGCACGCTGTCGAGGGCGCGGACGTGGTGATGGTCTTGCGCATACAGCGCGAGCGGCAGGGCAAGGCGTTCCTTCCAAGCTTGCGCGAGTACGCGGTTCACTACGGCCTCAACATGAAGCGGCTCGCGCTCGCGAAGCCCGACGCGGTCGTCATGCACCCCGGCCCGATGAACCGAGGAATCGAGATAGCCTCGGACGTGGCCGACGGCGCTCGCTCGCTCATACTCGATCAGGTCGCAAACGGTCTCGCCGTTCGCATGGCCGTGCTCTACCTGCTCGGCGGTGGCGTCGGCACGATGGCTCCGCAGACGAGTCCGGCAGCGCTCTCAAAGCCCGAGACAGAGCGCGCGCCCGACTCTATCGCCGAGCCGTTGAGCGCGTCGGCGACGGCGGGCGACAATTCCTGAAAGAGACGCTTCGACAACTCCAACAATCAGACGATCCCGACTCTTGAACAGATGAGACTGCTTATCACAAACGGCTACGTGGTTGACCCGACGCAGAACGTTAACGGCGGTCGCGACGTGCTTATCGAAGACGGCCGCGTCGTCGAGCTTTTAAAGAGCGGCGGCGACGTGCCCGAAGGCGCGGAGGTCTTCGACGCGACGGGACTCATCGTCGCGCCCGGCTTCATAGACCTTCACACGCACCTGCGCGAGCCCGGTCAGGAGTATAAGGAGACCATCGCGTCGGGCGCGGCCGCGGCGGTCGCGGGCGGCTTCACGTCCGTCTGCGCGATGCCCAACACAGACCCCGTCAACGACAACCCGGCCGTGACGAGCTTCATCGTTGAGCAGTCGCAAACGATTGGACTCGCGAACGTCTTCCCCGTCGGCGCAATCACCAAAGGCTCGAAGGGCGAGGAGCTTGCCGAGATGGGCGAGATGCTTCGCGCAGGGATAGTGGCCGTGACGGACGACGGCCGACCCGTCCCAACGCCGGGCTTGATGCGGCGCGCGTTGGAGTACGCGCGCGGGTTTGATTTAACCGTGATGGATCACTGCGACGACAAGTCGCTCGCGGCGGGCGGCGTGATGCACGAGGGCGAATGGTCTCTGCGTCTCGGGCTTCGAGGCATACCCGCGCTGGCCGAAGAGTCGGACGCCGCGCGCGACTGCGCGCTCGCGGAGTTGACGGGCGCGCGCGTACATCTCGCGCACGTCTCGACGCGCGGCGCGATTGACGCCGTGCGTCGCGCGAAAGAGCGCGGCGCGCAGGTCACCTGCGAGGTCGCGCCGCACCACTTCACTCTCACGGACGCGGCGTGCGAAGGCTTCGACACGAACATGAAGATGAACCCGCCGCTGCGTAGCCGCGAGCACGTCGAGGCAATTCTCGAAGCAATCGCCGACGGAACCGTCGACGCCATCGCGACAGACCACGCGCCGCACCACTCCGACGAGAAGGCTCTTGAGTTCGACCACGCGCCGTTCGGAATCACGGGGCTCGAAACGGCAGTCGGCCTCGCGCTCGAACGGCTCGTGCATGGTGGACGCATCGGGCTAGAACGCTTGGTCGAACTCTTCTCCGTCAACCCCGCGCGCATCTTCCGCCTCGAAGGGCGCGGCACGCTCCGGTCGGGCGCGTGGGGCGACGTGACCGTCCTCGACCCGGAACTGCGCTGGACGTTCGACGCCTCGCGCTCGAAGTCCAAATGCCGTAACACGCCCTTCGACGGCTACACGCTCCAAGGCGCGGCCGTCGCCACAATCGTCGCCGGACGCGTCGTCTACAAAAGAGAGCGCTCAGCGCTCAGCACTCAGCACTCAGCTTAAAACCTTCGCACTCTTCGTGACCTTTGCGTTTAAAGACTTATGGCTTAAACGCAAAGGTCGCGAAGTAGGCGCGAAGACCGCAAAGAGGGTTTGGCTGAAAGCTGAAAGCTGACTGCTAGAGAAACGAAAAGGCCCGCCGCGCTCTCCCCTTCGCGACGGGCCTTTCCGTGTGCGGTCGCTCACTTACGTCCTGACAGGAGCGACCGAACCCTTGGATTACCTTTCAGGCTTAAAGGTTGGTCGGGAGCCCGCCCGCGCTCTCCCCTTCGCTTGCGGGCTCCCTTCCGCACCGGCCGAACCCGAAGGCGCGGCCGATACTTTCATAAACTTATTGACCCTTGTATTCGGGCAGAGAGAGCGCGCGGTTGAGTATGACGCCGAACTCCGTGCCCGACTTAACCTCCGCGTCCTGCTCATTCTCGTAGACGCGCGCGCCCGTGCCGAGGCCGCCGCCGAGTATCGCGCCGATTGCGGCACCCTTTCCGCCGCCCGCTATCGCGCCGATGAGCGCGCCCGTCGCCGCGCCGCCGCCGATGAAGACCGCGTCGCGGTTGCGGTTGCTGCGGCCTGATACGGTGCCCTCGTTGTCGGAGTTCACGTTGTCGGCCTGTAGGCTCGAAAGCGAGCCGTTAATCGCGGGGCGAACGCCGTTCGGCAGCTCCACCTGATAGAAACTGACTGCGATGTTGCCCGGCGTGCGTCTGCCCGCGCGCCTGACAGTTGTGACGCGGCCCCAGACCTTGCTGCCCACGGGTATCACGTCCACGCCGCTGCCGCCGCCGTAGACCGGCTCGGTCACTGTCGCGGAGAAGCGGTCGCCCGTGCGCGCCGTCTTCGAGTTCAACTCCGTGTCCATGCGGACGCGCATGACCGTGTTGACCGGCACCGCGTAGTAGCGCACGGCCGGCGGCGGCGTCGCGCGTCGGGTGGCCGTCACCCTGCGTCGCGTGCGCCTGCGCTGCGTGGCAGCGAAGGAGGGGACGACAGTCCCTAAGATGAGTGCGAAAAGAATCAGAAGGTTCGTTGCGCGCCGCGCGAGGTTTTTGCCGTTCTTAGTCATCAATTTTCTCCAGCCTCCTCAGTTGACTTATGCCGTGCGGGGCGCAAGGCAAGCCAACCGTTGCTCTCGTAAGAAAAGCAACGTGCGTGCCATAGACTCCGCGGGCGGGGAGATCGTTCGTGTAGATGTATTTATAGGAAATTAGCCCCGAAAGCCAGCGCGCGGGGCGTTCGTGGCTCACTCCCTCTGAGCGACGTGCGCGGCCCCCTGCACTATATCGTGTGAGTGCAACCCGCCTCGCACCACCCATCTCGCCGCAGCACTTTCCAGCAGCGCCCGGCAGTTGAAATGCACGCGATTTGGTGTAAGCTTGCGGCAAGCAGAAATCCGGGAGCTAAACTTTTCGCGCGCCGCACGAGACGCGGGCCGCGCACGATCTTCCGAATGAGCCTGACGTAGATTTCAAACCCGAAAATCTCCACACGAAAGAGGAGTCAGAAAGATTATGAGCACAGCAGCGACAGAGCAGACCCCGAGTCTCCCGCGCATCAACGACCCGGCCCCAGACTTCGAGGCCAAGTCAACGAACGGCCCCCTTAAGCTCTCCGACATGAAGGGCAAGTGGGTCGTGCTCTTCTCGCACCCGGCGGACTTCACGCCCGTCTGCACGACCGAGTTCGTAGAGTTCGCGCGCCGCTCCGACGAGTTCAAAGAGCGCGGCGCGCAGCTCATCGGGCTCTCCGTCGATTCCGTCCCCGCGCACATCGCCTGGATCAGAAACATCGAGAGCCACTTCGACGTGAAGATTGACTTCCCCGTCGTCGCGGACCTCGACACGAAGGTCGCGCAGAAGTACGGGCTCATACACCCAGGCGCTTCCGAGACGGCGACCGTCCGCGCGGTCTTCATCATCGACCCCGACCAGAAGGTTCGCGCGCTCATCTACTACCCGATGTCTCTGGGGCGCAACATAGACGAAGTCCTGCGCGCGCTCGACGGCTTGCAGACCGCCGACCAGAACGCCTGCGCGACGCCCGCTAACTGGCAGAAGGGCGACAAGGTCGTAGTGCCTCCGCCGCAGACGATTGAAGACGCGTCGAAGCGTATGGAAGACGACTTCAAGTCGAAGAACGAAGTCACGGACTGGTATCTGTCGAAGCGTGACCTGGTTAAGTAAGCGCGGCGTTCATTCATCGGCGCGGGGACGAGTTTGAGGAAGCAATCAACTGGGCTGCTTGAGAACGTCGGCGGCACGCCGCTCGTCGGCTTCGCGCGTCTCGCGTCCGAGTTGCCCGAAGGCGTCGAGCTATACGCGAAGGCCGAGCACTTGAACCCCGGCGGCTCCGTCAAAGACCGCGCGGCGCTCTCGATGATTCTCGAAGGGGAGCGTACGGGACGCCTCACGCCCGAGAGAATCATCCTCGACGCGACGAGCGGGAACACGGGCATTGCCTACGCGATGATTGGCGCGGCGCGCGGCTACCGCGTGCGTCTCTGCGTGCCGGGCAACGCCAACGCCGAGCGCAGGCGCACGCTCCAAATCTACGGCGCGGAGTTGATAGAGACGGACCCGCGCGAGGGCTTCGACGCGCCGCAGCGACTCGCGCAACGCATGGCGGCCGAAGAGCCGGAGACGTACTTCTACCCGAACCAGTACGACAACCCCGCGAACTGGCGCGCGCACTACGAGGGGACGGCCGCCGAAATCTGGGAGCAGACCGAGGGCCGGGTAACACACTTCCTCTCGGGCGTCGGCACGTCGGGGACTTTCACGGGCACGGTGTTGCGTCTTCGCGAGTTGAACCCGAATTTGAAGGCGGTGCTGATGCAGCCCGACTCGCCTCTGCACGGTCTCGAAGGCACGCGACACCTTGAGACCTCAATCGTCCCCGGCATCTTCGACAAGACGCTCGTGGACGAACGCGTCGAGGTCTCGACCGAGGACGCGCAAGGAATGGCGCGGCGTCTCGCGCGCGAGGAGGGCCTGTTCGTCGGCGTAAGCTCGGGCGCGAACGTGATCGCGGCGTTGCGTTACGCGCGTGGGCTCGCGCGCGGCTCCGTCATCGTAACCGTCCTCTGCGACGGCGGCGGCCGTTATCTGAGCGAAGAGTTCTGGGGAGAGCTGGATTGATAAAACTCGGCGCGGGGCTCTACGAAGAGATTGTGCGGCACGCGGAGAGCGAGTACCCGCGCGAGTGCTGCGGCCTGCTCGTCGGCCGCATAGAGGAGGGCGGGCGCACGCGTGTCGTCGAAGTGACGCACCCTGTCGAGAACACGTTCGAGGACGAGGGCGAGCACTATCACAGGATGTCTATCAGCCCGCTCGAATACGCGCGCGCCGAACGCACGCACGCCGCGCGGGGCTTGGGCGTCGTGGGCAACTACCACTCGCACCCGGATCACCCGGCCGTACCCTCGCGCTTCGACCTGGAACACCTCGCGCCGTGGCCGACGATGTCTTACATAGTCGTCTCCGTCATGGAAGGGAAGGCGGCGGACGTGCGCTCCTGGGAGCTTGAGCCCGACCGCTCGCGCTTCAACGAAGAGGAGGTCGCGCGACGCGCGCCGGAGGAGTCGAACTAAAGCAGCAAGGAGTTATACGAAATGGCAGTGACAGTATTCATACCGACCGCGCTCAGGCAGTTCGCGGGCGACCGCGCGGAGGTCTCAGTTGAAGCGAGCACGGTGGGCGAGGCACTCGACAAAGTGATGAGTGAGCACGCGGAGCTTCGACGCCACCTCTACTCGGAGCAGGGCGCGCTGCGAAACTTCGTGAACGTCTACGTGAACGACGATGATATACGACACGCGCAGCGACTCGACACGCCCGTCAAGGACGGCGATACGGTCTCCATCATCCCGGCCATCGCGGGCGGCGCGACGACCGAGCACGAAGTCGGAGCTTCATCGAATGAAGGCGTCGCTTCGTCAAACGTCGAAGGCGAAGCGTCTACGCTTCCCACGCTCTCGAACGACGAGATTGCGCGTTACAGTCGTCATCTCATCATGCCTGAGGTCGGCATGGAGGGTCAGCGACGCCTGAAGGCCGCGCGCGTGCTGATGATAGGCACGGGCGGATTGGGTGCGCCGACGGGGATGTATCTGGCAGCGGCGGGTGTGGGCACTCTGGGCGTCGTGGACTTCGACGTGGTTGACGCGTCGAACCTACAGCGCCAGATAGTCCACGGCACGAAGGATGTGGGGCGGCCGAAGATAGATTCCGCGCGCGACCGTCTGTTGGACATCAATCCGAACGTCAGGATTGATACCTACGAGACGCGTCTCACGAGCGAGAACGCGCTCGAACTCTTCCGCGACTACGACATAGTAGTTGACGGCACGGACAACTTCCCGACGCGCTACCTCGTCAACGACGCGTGCGTCCTGACGGGCAAGCCGAACGTCTACGGCTCAATCTTCCGCTTCGAGGGGCAGGCCAGCGTCTTCTGGGCCGCGCGCGGCGCGTGCTACCGGTGCCTCTATCCGGAGCCTCCGCCGCCCGGCCTCGTGCCTTCGTGCGCGGAGGGCGGCGTGCTGGGCGTGCTGCCCGGCATCGTCGGCGCGATTCAGGCGAACGAGACCATCAAGCTCATACTCGGCGGCGGCGAGCCTCTGATTAATCGGCTGCTGCTCTTCGACGCGTGGAAGCTTCGCTTCCGGGAGTTGAAGCTGAGGAAAGACCCCGCGTGCCCCGTCTGCGGCGAGAACCCGACGGTGCGCGAGCTGATCGACTACGAAGAGTTCTGCGGGCTTCGGCCGACGCCCGCGCAGACTAAGAATGCTACGGAGGAGACACGCATGGAAGAGATAACCGCCACGGAGTTGAAGCAGAGACTCGACCGCGGCGACGACTTGCAGCTCATAGACGTGCGCGAGCCGAACGAGTTCGACATCGCGCGCATACCCGGCACGAAGTTGATCCCGCTCGGTCAAGTCACGGAACGCATGGGCGAGATAGAGGAGGGGCGCGAGACCGTCGTCCACTGCAAGGGCGGAGTCCGCAGCGCGAAGGCAATCGAGGCGCTGACGCGCGCGGGATTCAAGGGCAAGCTCGTCAACCTCAAGGGCGGCATCGCCGCCTGGTCGAACGACGTAGACCCGAGCGTGCCGAAGTACTGACTAACGGAACCGCGAGCGGTAGCGAGCGGGTCGCGAGTTTCAACAGGCACGCCTTTCTCGAAGCGCACACCCGCTCGCTACCGCTCGCGGTTCTGTTCGTTAAGAGTTGCCGCCCGCCGCGCCCTTGCCCTGCGTGCCGGCGAGGTGCTTCGTCAGAAGCTCTTTCGCGCGGTCGGCCCTGCGCGCGTACTCTTCCTTCGTCTCGCGAAGGAACTGCACGCACTCATCGCACTTCTCCTGCTCTGCGTCGGAGATGAACATCGCGGTCGTCTCCGCGCCCTGTAGCGAGTGGTAGATGACGCTCACGAGGTCGTATGTGATGTCGTGAGTTCCTGTGTCGCCCTGACTGTTGTCGCTTATCTGTGCAGACATAATTCTCCCCTTTGTCGTATTTGTGTTTAGAGATCGGAGGGGGCCTCGGATGGGGAACTCGGGGTAAGGCTGATTTTAGGAACGACTCGGCGCGAGGTCAAGGAGGCGTCCTGTGAGGATTGAAGGCTTGAGGTTGGATGAGGCAGACGACTACGCGCGGCGCGTCTTAGAGGCGCAGGCGAAGAAGTGGGGCGCGCCGCTCACGAACCACACGGTCTACGCGCGTCGGCCCACGATATTTCGCGGCGCGCGAGCGATGTGGCAGGGGCTCGACGGCTCGGGGCTCGTTGACCCGCGCCTGCAATCGCTCGTCAACCGACGCGTCGCATCGCTCAACGGGTGCGAGTTCTGACAGGACATAAACGCTGCGGTCGGCAGCGAACTCGGACTAACGCGCGAGAAGATTGAGGCGCTCGCGGATTACGAGGCGAGCCCGCTCTACGACGAGCAGGAGCGCGTCGCGCTTCTCTACGCCGACGCGATGACCATAACGGGCCGCGACGTGTCCGACGAACTCTTCGCGCGGCTGCGCGAGCACTACACGGACGACGCAATCGTGGAGCTGACCGAAGTTATCGCGTGGGAGAACGCGTCGAGCAAATTCAACCGAGCCCTGCGCATACCATCGCAGGGGCTCTGGAAGCGCTGACTTCCGTAGCGCGCCCTCGAAGGCGGCGCGCACAGTCGAATTGGAGACGAGTGTGAGCGAAGAGCTAAAAGACGTTGAGGCGAGCGGCGCAGGCAGTTTCACGCAGACGGCGCGGACGACCCTGAGGCGTCTGCCGAAGCGAGGCTCATTCGAGCGGCAAACCGCATATGACATCTTGGATGAGGGCTTCGTCTGCCACGTCGCGTTCGTCTCGGACGGCCAGCCGTTCGTGATACCGACCGCTTACGGGCGCGCGGGCGACCGCCTATACCTGCACGGCGCGCGAGCGAGCCGTATGCTCAAGGCGCTCGGCGCGGGCGCGGACGTGTGCGTCAACGTCACGCTCGTGGACGGGTTGGTGCTCGCGCGCTCGGCCTTCCACCACTCTATAAACTACCGCTCGGTCGTCGTCTTCGGCCGCGCACGCGTCGTCGAGTCCGACGAGGAGAAGACGGCCGCGCTCCTCGCCTTCATGGAGCACGTCGTGCCGGGCCGCTGGGATGAGGTGCGCGAGCCGACCAAGCAGGAGCTAGACGCGACGCTCGTTCTCTCGCTCTCGCTCGACGAGGCTTCGGCGAAGGTTCGCACGGGCCCGCCGATTGACGACGAGGAGGACTACGAGTTGCCCATCTGGGCGGGCGTCCTCCCGCTCCGCGTCGGCGCGGGCGAGGCCGTCGCAGACCCGCGCCTGCGTGAAGGCACGCCGCCGCCGGGCTGGCTTGAAGGCTTCGACCCGACGCGCAGGCACGAGTCGTAGACTCGGAATTCAAGAACAGAACCGCGAGCGGTAGCGAGCGGGTCGGAGTTTCATCAGACGAGCTTTCAACGAAGCCCACACCCGCACGCTACCGCTCGCGGTTCTATTACAAACTCTTTACAGCCTCGACGTTGACAGCCCCGCGCGCGCGCGTCGATACTTTCGACCGGACTATCATTCCGGTCAACGGTCACTCCCCCTTTATGCGCTCAGTCGCCACACGCGAAGACATACGCGACCTCATACTCGACGCCACAGACCGCCTGCTTGCGCGCTACGGCTACAAGAAGATGACGATGGAAGACCTCGCGCAGGAGGTCGGCATAGGGAAGGGAACCATCTACCTTCACTTCCCTAGCAAGGAGGACGTGGTGCTCTCACACGTAGACCGCATCGTCGCGCGCCTCAAGGACGAACTGCGAAAGATCGCGCGCGGCGCGGGCGCTCCCGCCTCGCGTCTGCGGCGCATGCTCGTGCTTCGCGTCATGTTCCGCTTCGACAGCGTGCAGCACTACACGGAGAGCCTGAGCGACCTGCTCGCGGCGCTTCGACCGGGACTGCTCGCGCGCCGTAGACGCCACTTCGAGGAGGAGGCCGAGGTCATCGCGGAGGTTCTGTTGGAAGGAAGGCGCGATGGCATCTTCGACTTCCGCGACACGTCAGCGGCAGCGCGCACGCTGCTCACCGCGACGAACGCGCTTCTGCCGTACAGTCTAAGCGCGCGCGAGTTGGGCGGACGCGCGGAGCTTGAGTCGGAAGCGTCGCGCGTCGTCGAGATGCTGCTCGCCGGGCTCCTTTCGCGCGAAGAGTCAACCGCGAAGAGGGCCGTGAGGAAGTGAGGTCTTTTAATGAAGAGGACGAGAGCCGCGTTGTCGAAGATGAATGCCGAGCCGGGAACGAAGGGTGCGCTGTTGTTGAAGGCGTCGCTTGCGAAGAGTACGAGCGTAGCGCTCGCGGCGCTTATCGCGGCGCTCGCTTTAGCGCTCTGCACGACGCGCGGCGCGGCTCAGACTTCGCAGTCTCCTTGGACGACTCTCCCGACGCTGCCCGTCAAGGAGAAGAGTTTCCCCGCGCGGCTCGCGCCCGTGGTCGAGGCCGAGCACGCCTTCGCGCAGTATTCGATTGACCACGGGATGAAGGACGCGTTCTTGAGCTTCGCCGCGCTGGACGGAGTCGTCTTCAGGCGCGGCCCCGTCAACGCAATCGAGTTGTGGAAGAGCAGGAACCCCGCGCCCGAGGGGCTGCTGACCTGGTGGCCCGTCTACGCGGACGTGTCGCTCGCGGGAGACTTGGGCTGGACGACCGGCCCGTACGAGTTTCGCGAGAAGCCCACGGACGAGAAGCCCGCGGGCACGGGCCACTTCTTCACCGTCTGGCGGCGACAGTCCGACGGCTCATGGAAGTTCGTCCTCGACCTCGGCATTGAACACCCGGCGCCGAGCGCGCCCGAGACTGCGTTGCGATACCCCAACTGGCTGAAGAACAGTAAGACTGCTTCGGGCGGCTCGGGCGTCGAAGCGGCGCGGCGCTCGCTGCTCGAAGCGGAGCGCTCGCTCGCCGCGGACTCCGCCTCGAAGGGGATGACGACCGCTCTGCTCGCTCGCGCCGACGAGACGCTTCTGCTCTACCGTCAGAACGCCTTTCCCGTCGTCGGCCGCGAGGCCGTGCAGAGCACTCTCAAGACGATGACGGAGTTCGTGAAGTGGGAGACTCTGAAGACGGACGTTGCGGCCTCCGGCGACCTCGGTTACGCCTACGGGACTTACGCCGTGATGCCCAAAGGTTCCGAGAAGCCGTCCGAGCAGGGCAACTACGCGCGCGTCTGGCGGCGGCAAGGCGGCGGCCCCTGGCGCGTCGTCTTCAACGTCGCAACGCCCGTCCGCTAAGGCGCGAACTCCAACTGCAAGGAAGATACCGGAGCGGGGTTAGTCGCTTGTGTCGTCATGCGCAAGAGACGAGGACAGTTCGCGGTAGGCGTCGGCCTGGGCAAGCAGGTCTTTGGCCTTCTGTTCGACGGCTTGGACGGCATCGGCACCGGCGGCCCAGCGCAGCGGAGGCTCGTCCTTGCTCGCAAGCTGGATGAGCGCCCTGGCGAGCTTGGCAGGGTCGCCGCCTTGCAAGCCGTTCATGCCCTTCCATGCGGTGACGGTCTGCCTGGTCTTCTCGGCGTAGTCGTCTATCGAAGGCTCGGGGTAGTTCGTCGACTCCTCCGTAAGCAACTCGGTGCGGAAGAAACCCGGCTCGACCAGCATCGTGCGGATGCCGAAGGGCGCGACCTCGGGCGTGAGTGATTCTATCCAGCCCTCGACGCCGAACTTCGACGCGGCGTAAGCGGAGACGAACTCCTGCCCGGTGATGCCCGCGGTCGAGGAGATCATGACGACGAGTCCCGAGCGCTGAGCGCGCATGACGGGCAGCACGGCGCGGGTGACGTTGACGGGGCCGAATAGGTTGGTCTCGACCTGTGCCCGGAAGTCTTCGGGGCTGATCTCCTCGAAGAACCCGGCGTAGAAGTTGCCTGCATTGTTGACCAGCACATCTATGCGGCCAAACCGGTCGACGGCAGCTTTAACCGCGGACTCGGCGTCGGAAGGGTTGGTAACGTCCAGCTTCACAACCAACAAGTCCGCCGATTCTCCAACGGCTTGCGTCACCTTGTCAGTATCGCGGCCTGTAGCGACAACCTTGTAGCCAGCAGCCAGCGCCGCCTTGGCGATGTCGGTGCCCATGCCGCGCCCGGCACCTGTAATAAACCAGACCTTGCTCATATTTATACTCCTTGTAAACTTAACTGATTCCGCAGTAACTATTATTCAAGATCATTCTAAACCTTCACATTTTGTAAAGACCAATATGTGATTCCACAAAAAGTTCTTCTGTGGAATTCAAGCGTTACTCCGTATCACGTTACTCTTATCCTCTTCAACTGAGCCAGCTACATTTAGGAAAAAATTGCTATATCCGCCATGCTGAAGTTGGCACACCATAGGCACACAAGCCGCTGAAGAAAGAGATAGGGGCAGTCGTAAGGCTGCCCCTATCTTACTTAACCTATTAGTACCGGGGGCGGGACTCGAACCCGCACGGCCCTCAGGGCCAACGGATTTTCTTACCACTACGGCTTTCGCCGCCCGCCTTAATCTAGCGGTTTGTGGTCTGGACTATACCTTCACCTTTTATTACGCTTCGAGCATAACAGTCAGGCGGGAGCCGTCTAGTCTCTACACTTTCTCGGAGGCTGTATGAAACTTCGTAAGTACGACCAATCACAACTCGAAGAAGCGGTAAGAAAATCCACTTCGCTCAGGCAGGTGTTGGAAGTCCTCGGCGTTGCCCCATACGGAGGAAATTACGAGGTTCTAAGGAAAGCAATTACCTACTTTAACCTCGATACTTCCCACTTCACCGGACAGCGTTGGAACAAGGGGAGAACGTTCGGGCCAAAACAGCCTGTAACAAGGTTCCTTAATAACGAACTGAAGACAACCTCGTTCAAGCTGAAGAATCGGCTCTTGGCCGAAGGAATTCTCAAGCCTCAGTGCTCTAGCTGTGAAAGGTCTGAATGGCTGAACCGACCCATCCCCTTAGAACTAGACCACATTAACGGGAATCGCTCCGACAATCGCTTATCCAACTTGCGACTGTTATGCCCGAACTGTCACGCCTTAACTCCAACCTATCGCGGCAAAAATATCGCCTCCAAGCTTAGCTCGGTGTTGCCATGTTAAAGGGTTCACCGAGTTTGACTCCATTCACACCGAAGATTTCGCTTCGGGTGCTCAAAGAACTAAGTCCGTTGCGTCTACCGATTCCGCCACCCCGGCACTTGTGCGAGAAGATAGCACAGGCGTGTGGCCCCCTTCAAAACTCGGGCTCACGAGTAGGGCGCGCGTGTGTTAAAATGGCCGCAAAAAGGAACCGTCGGGGCAGACTTCGGCGCGGGCAAGGCGGCCATGACTGAAGAGAAGGAAATTTTCCACCGGCACATACAGCGCGCAGGGCTGAAGCGCACGACGCAGCGCGACCTCATACTCGACGTGTTCCTACGCACAGAGAAGCATCTTTCGAGCGAAGACCTCTACCAGCTCGCCAAAGAGGAAGACCCGAACGTCGGCCACACGACCGTCTATCGCACGCTCAAGCTTCTGGTCGAGGCGGGGCTCGCGCGCGAGGTGCGCTTCGGCGACGGCCGCACGCGTTACGAGCACAACTACAACCACCCGCACCACGACCACATGATCTGCACCGAGTGCGGAAAGACCATCGAGTTCTACTCGGCAGAGCTTGAAGCCATACAGGACGCCATCGTCGCCAAGCACAAGTTCCGGCCCACTCAGCACAGCCTCCGAATCTTCGGCGTCTGCGCGCAGTGCCAGCACACGCACAACCTCAACCCGCACGAAGAGTCGGCCGCCGAGCCGCGCATACGCTTCACCACCGCGCCCAACACGCAGTAAGGCGAAACCCGTTGATGGAATAGAGAGGGGGAGGCCGCACGGCCCGTCCTTCCGGGAACGGTTTAGTCCTTTCCCGGCGGCGCGGGCGTTGTTGCTAATTGCCTCCGTGCTGATGTAAGTTTCAGTCGTCTCCCGAAAATCTTTTACAGCCCGCACGCGTGGCGAGGAGTCTTTATGGGTGTCAACCTTGAGTGGAAGTCCGACGGCGAGGGTCGCAGCGGCATCATCGCGGAGGGCACGTACCTCTGGGCCGCGGTCAAGCGCATAGGCGTGCGCCTGCCCGCGGAGTGCGAGGGGCGCGGCGAGTGCGACACGTGCGCGGTCGTCGTCGCGGAGGGCGCGACGCTGCTCTCGGGCCTGACCGACGCCGAGCGGAAGATTCTGAGCCCCGAGCGACTCGCGACGGGCGAGAGGCTCGCGTGTCAGGCCAAGGTCGAGCACGGAGGCGACGTGGTGCTGAGCGCCGTGCCCAAGACCGAGCGCGCGGAGACGGCCGAAGAGGCCGCGCGCGACCTGCGCGACGAGTTCAAGCGGATGCCGCTCAAGAAGAAGTTCGCGACGCTCGTAGGCATCGAGGCAGACATGGCATACGAGACGCTCGTGCGTGCCGTTGACATCCCCTTCGACCTCTTCGGCAAGGGGCTCGAACTGCTCGCGGGCCGCGGCCGAAGGCTCGCGCAGAGCGAGCGCGCGTCGCGGCGGCCAGCCGAGAAGAAGGCGGACGCAGCCGACGCGGGCAAAGGCGAAGGCGGGCCGGAGTCGTCTACGAACTGAAACCGACTCATACGTCTACGCACGCCCACGCGCGGCGTCCGTCAACTCATCGAGAACTTAGGCACACGCGCGCCACGAAGTCGCGCCACGGCAAATCAAGTGTGCTCCGCCAGTAAGAACAGAGTTCGTCAGGCCCACGCCGCCGCCGCCGCACAGCCCGCAACGCACCGACGACAGAAGCGCGCGCACGCACTCTCGCTCCTCATCTTCGCGGCCTTCGCCGCGTGCGCGCACGCGACACACGCACAGACTCAAACGATTGCCGCCCACGTTCGCGCCACGACCGCCGCGCGGGCGGCCGTTCCGCGCGCGTCTGCGCGTCAGTCTAAAGACTCACGCGCATCCTTCGACGGCGAGCGCGCATTGCAACACGTGCGCAAGCTCGTCGCGTTCGGCCCACGTCCCGCGGGCTCCGACGCCCTCAAGCGCGCGCGCGATTACATCAAGGGCGAGTTGAAGTCTTACGGGTTGAAGGTGAGCACGGACGAGTTCGATGCGAAGACGCCGGAGGGCGAACGCCGCATGGCGAACATCTCGGCCGAGATAAAGGGGACGGGCGACGACCTCGTCGTCATCGCGAGCCACTACGACACGAAGCTCTACAAAGATTTTCGCTTCGTCGGCGCGAACGACGGCGGCTCCTCGACGGGCGCGCTGCTTGAGATTGCGCGCGTGCTCTCCACGCGACAGCGCGGCTCAATCGGCTACCGCCTCGTCTTCTTCGACGGCGAGGAGGCGACGTGCCGCGAGTGGGACGAGTGCGGTAAAGCCGACTCGCCCGACAACACGTACGGCAGCCGCCGCCATGTCACACGCCTTCGCGAGCGCGGCGAGTTGAAGCGCCTGCGCGCGCTCGTGCTGCTCGACATGATGGGCTACGAGAAGCTGGAACTCGGGCGCGACACGATGAGCACGCCGTGGCTCGTAGACATCGTCTGGAAAACCGCTGCGGAGATTGGCTACGGCCGCGAGTTCGCCTCGCACGTTGAACAGGTGGGCGGCGACGACCACGAGCCCTTCCTCGACGCGGGCGTCCCCTCGCTCGACATCATACAACTGAACACGTATCCCTTCTGGCACACGGCCGAAGACACGCTCGACAAGCTCTCCGCGCGCAGCCTCGGGGCCGTCGGCGAAGTCGTCCTCGCGAGCCTCCCGCGCATAGAGGCGAGGCTGAAGGAGACAACCGCCGCGCGAGGTCAGAAGTGAAACAGCCATTCGGAGGTTCTCATGCTAAAGGCGACAGACATACTCGTCCCCGTTGATTTCTCGCCGACTTCGCTGAACGCCGTGCGCGTCGCGCTCGGCATCGCGGAGCCGGACGGCGACGTGACGATGCTTCACGTGATCGACACGGAGTTCGTCGAAGATGCGGTGGCCGCGGGGATGGGGCCGTCCGACGAGATAACCGCGAAGCTGCGAGCGCAGGCCGAGTCTAACTTCGCGAGCGCGCTCGAAAACATACGCGCCGAGGGCGTGGAGATCGAGCGCATGGTCGTCGTGGGCAGCCCCTTCGTCGAGATTCTGAAGATCGCGCGCGACCTTGACCTGCCGATGATAGTGATGGGCGTGCGCGGTCGCTCGACGCCGACGGAAGAACTGCTCTTCGGCTCGACGGCCGAGAAGGTTCTGCGCGGCACGCGCGTGCCCGTGCTCTGCGTCCCCTTCTGAACACGACACCGAGCGCCGCGGTATCTACGCAATATGAAGGTCAAAAGCAAACTCAGACCGGCGTGCGTCGTCGTCGGCCTCTGCGTCACGCTCATGCTGACACTCTCAACCGAAGACGCGGCGGGACAGACGCCCAACGCAACGCCGCCGCCGACGCGAATCGAAGCCTTGAAGGAGACGCTTCACGGCGTCGAAGTCGCAGACCCTTACCGCTGGCTCGAAGAGGACGAGAGCGCGGAGGTTCGCGCGTGGACTGACGCTCAGAACGCACACGCGCGCGCCGCGCTCGACGCCGTGCAGGGGCGCGCCGTCTTGCGCGCGGAGATGGAGCGCGCGCTTCGCACTGGAGCGCTCGAAGCGCCCGAGCCGCGCGGGCGTCGTCTCTTCTACACGCGCCGCGATTCGCAACAGAATCAACCCGTGCTCTACGTGCGCGACGGTCTGACGGGAAACGACCGCGCGCTTGTTGACCCGAACACTCTGTCGGCCGAAGGCACGACCGCGCTCGACTGGTGGTACGCGTCGAACGACGGGCGGCTCTTAGCCTACGGCATCTCTTCGAGCGGCGACGAGATTTCGACTCTTCACGTCATCGACGTTGAGACTGGGAAGGATTTGCCCGACTTGATAGAGCGCACGCGCGCGGCGTCGGTCGCGTGGCTCCCGGACTCGAAGGGCTTCTACTACACGCGCTACCCCGCGCCCGGCTCTGTGCCGAAGGGCGAAGAGACTTATCACAGGCGCGTCTTCATACACCGTCTAGGCAGTGACCCGACGCTTGACGTTGAAGTCTTCCGCCCGAAGAACTCGACCGACTGGCCCAACGTTCAACTCTCGCGCGACGGCCGCTGGCTGCTCGTTACCTCCTTCGTCAGCTTCGACCGAAACGACCTGTACCTTCGCGACCTCGAAAGACCGAACGGCGAGTTCGTCGCCATAGTCGAAGGCCGCGCGGCCACCTACGACGCCTTCGTCGCCGCCACGGGCGAGATGTTCATACGCACGACCGAGGGCGCGCCGCGCGGCCGTGTCTTCGTCGCGCAGGCTTCGAGTCCGGCGCGCGCCCTCTGGCGCGAGTTGATACCGCAGACCGACGCGACGCTCAACTCGATACGCATCGTCGGCGCGCGCCTGTTCGCCGAATACCTCGACAATGCTTCGTCGCGGATAGCCGTCTACACGCGCGGCGGCAAGCGCCTGCGCCCCGTCCGCCTGCCCGTGCTCGGCACGACCACGGGCGTGACGGGCGAAGAGGATGGCGGCGACGCCTTCTTCCGCTTCGTCTCGTTCGCCGTCGCACCGACGGTCTACCGCTACGACTTCGTGACGGGCCGCGCGTCGGAGTGGGCGCGCGTAGCACAGACCGCTTTGGACGCGCGGCAGGTCGTCGTCCGTCAGGTCTGGTACGAGTCGAAGGACTCGACGCGCGTCTCTATGTTCCTCGTTCACCGGCGCGGGCTTGCGTTGAACGGCGGCAGCCCGACGCTGCTCTACGGCTACGGCGGCTTCAACGTCGCGTTGACTCCGACCTTCAACCCCGACGGCGTCTCCGCGTGGCTCGCGCGCGGCGGCGTCTATGCGGTCGCGAATTTGCGCGGCGGCGGCGAGTACGGCGACGAGTGGCACAGGGCGGGCATGCTCGCGCGCAAGCAGAACGTCTTCGACGACTTCATCGCCGCCGCCGAGTATCTGATAAGCGCGCGCGTGACCTCGCGCGAACGGCTCGCGATAATGGGCGGCTCGAACGGCGGTCTGCTAGTCGCCGCCGCGGAGACGCAGCGGCCCGAGCTTTTCCGCGCGGTGGTCTGCGAAGTGCCGCTCACGGACATGCTTCGCTATCAGAATTTTCTCATCGCGCGGCTGTGGGTTCCCGAGTACGGCTCGTCGGAGGACGAGGCGCAGTTCAAATACCTGCGCGCATACTCGCCCTATCACAACGTGCGCGACGGCGCGCGTTACCCTGCGACGCTCATCACGACGGCCGAGTCCGACACGCGCGTCGCGCCCCTGCACGCGCGCAAGTTCGCCGCGCGACTTCAGGCCGCGAACGTCTCGGGCCTCCCCGTCCTCCTGCGCATCGAGACCAAAGCGGGCCACGGCGCGGGCAAGCCCGTCACGAAGCAGATCGAAGAGGCGACGGACGTTTGGGCCTTCCTCTTCCGGCAACTCGGAGTAAAGATTTAAGAGTGATGAGTGATGAGTGATAAGTGAAGAGTGATGAGTGATGAGTGATGAGTGATAAGAAAAGGTAAGCTGTACTCTCTTATCACTTATTACTCATCACTCATCACTCTTCTGGAGGATTAATGACGAGGGACGTGAAACGAATCGCGGTCGTGCCGGGCGACGGCATCGGGCCGGAGGTTATTAAGGAGGCCGTCAGCGTTCTCGAACGAGTGCGCGAGACGCACGGCGTCGAGCTTGAGTTAAAGCACTTCGACTGGGGCGCGGACAAATTCTTGAGCGAGGGCGTGACGCTTCCCGAAGGCGCGCTCGAAATGCTCTCAAGCGAGTTCGACGCGATACTCTCGGGCGCGTTCGGCGACCCGCGCGTGCCGTCGAACCAGCACGCCGAAGACATTCTGCTCGGCATGCGGCGCGGTCTGGACTTATACATAAACCTTCGTCCCGTGCGGCTCCTTCATCAGCGTCTAACGCCTTTGCGCGACCGCACGACGGAAGACGTAGACTTCGTCGTCTTCCGCGAGAACACCGAAGGCGCATACAGCGGCGCGGGCGGCTTTCTCAAGCGCGGCACGGCGGACGAGATTGCTTTGCAGGAGGAGTTCAACACGCGCAAGGGCGTCGAGCGCATCATCGTCGCGGCCTTCGAGTACGCGCGCGCGCATGGACGCCGCCGCGTGACGATGGCCGACAAGTCGAACGTGCAGCGCTTCGGCGGCGACCTCTGGCAGCGCGTCTTCAGGGAGGTCGCCGTGCGTTACCCCGAGATTGAGACGAACCACCAGTACGTTGACGCGACGGCGATGTTCATGGTCTTGAATCCCGCGCAGTACGACGTTATCGTCACGAACAATCTCTTCGGCGACATACTCACAGACCTCGGCGCGGCCTTGCAGGGAGGCTTGGGCCTCGCCGCGTCGGGCAACATTCATCCCGGCCGCGTCTCGCTCTTCGAGCCCGTACACGGGAGCGCGCCGCCGCTCGCGGGCAAGCAGCAGGCCAACCCGGCAGGGGCTATTCTCAGTGCGGCGCTGATGCTAGAATACCTCGGGCACGTGGACGCGGCCCGCGCCGTCGAAGCGGCGGTGCGCGACTCAATCGCCGGGGGCGAGACGACGCGCGACCTCGGCGGCACGCTCTCCACGAATGAGGCGGGCGAGAGAATCAGGGGGAGGATTGGAGGGAGTGATGAGTGATGAGTGATGAGTGATAAGAGAAGCCAGTTGTTCTCACTCATCACTTATCACTCATCACTCATCACTTACTGAAATGACGAAGGGGCAGGAAACGGCTCAGCGACTCGTGGCGATGGTCGTCGTCATGGCGATGCTCGGCGTGATGGGCGTACCGCTGGCGGTGATCGTCGTCTTTGCCGCCGTCCTCTACTTCGTATGGCGCGCGGTGCAGCGCTCCGAGCAGCAGGACGTTAAGAACATCTTCGACTTCTACATCGCCGCGAACGAGATACTCCGCGACGAGGAGAAGCGCTGGTACGGCTTCGAGATAACGAACGTCATAGGCGAGGGCGAGCGAGTGCTGCACATGATGAGCGACCCGCCGCCGCTCGTCTACTTCACGCTCGGCGCGCTACACCACCGCGCGGGCGACTACGAGACCGCGGCCGAACACCTATCATACATACTCGAAGACGAGCGCGGCGACGAGCACGCGCGCACGCACCCTTCGACGGAGCTGCGCCGCTATGTCGAAGTGCTGCGCCGCGTCGAGCGCGAGCCGACCGAGGCCCCGCAGACGATGGCTGCCATACGCGGGCTCGAACGCGCGCGCCGCTCGCGGGCCGCCGCGATGCTCGACGACGCGCGCACGAGACTCCACACGTCGCAGCAGCAGCAGGGAGCGATAGCACAGGGGCCGACCGCGCAGCAGAGGGCAGAGGGGCGCGGCCTGCACACGCTGCCGGGCGCGCGCCCCGCGCAGACACCAGCGCCCGCCCCCCCCGCCCCCGCCTCTATCACCGAGGTGCTCCGCGACCTCTACGACGAAGAGAAGAAGACTGCCTGAACGTCCTCCAACGTACAACGCGCGGCGGCCGTTTCGCTCGGTCGCCGCGCACGTTTTTTACGGCCCGGATGGTGCTAACCGAGCGCCGCTTCTGCTATAAAAGCTCACAAGTGTCTTGCGCCCATTTTTATTTCCTCGGACAGACTTAGACTCTCAGACCGCGTACGGATGGAGCCGGGAAAAAAGATAGGCAGCTACGTCCTTGAGGAGCCTGTCGGGCGCGGCGGGATGGGAGTGGTCTATCGCGGCCGACACGAGAAGCTGCCGCGCACGGTCGCGATAAAGTCGATCAACCCGAAGGGCACGCACGACCTCCGCCGCCTCCGCCACCGCTTCGAGCGCGAGGCTTTCGTGCAGGCGCAGCTAGACCATCCCGGCGTCGTCAAAATCTACGACTACATCGTCTCCGAGCAGTCCTACTTCATCGTGATGGAGTACGTCGAGGGCCGCTCGCTCGCGCAGTTGATTAAGGAGAACCCCGGCGGCATCGAGCCCGACCGCGCGCTCGACATCTTCGAGCAGATACTCGCGGCCGTCTCCTACGCTCACACCTTCACCTACCGCGACGAGGCGGGCGCGACGCATCAGGGCATCGTCCACCGCGACCTCAAGCCGCCGAACATAATGGTGACGGACGGCGACCGCATAAAGGTCACGGACTTCGGCATCGTCAAGCTCGTCGGCGCGGAGGCGACCGACACGTCGAAGATTGCCTACGGCTCGCCGCGCTACGTCTCGCCCGAGCAGGCCGCGGGCGAGCAGTTGGATCAACGCTCGGACATCTACTCTCTCGGCGTCATCCTCTACGAGATGCTCACGGGCGAGCCCCCCTTCGGCCCGCGCGGCGAGGGCAAGGAGAAGTGGACGCCGACCGAGATACTTCGCGCGCACAGAGAGCAGTCGCCCGCGCCGCCTACGCAGGCGAACTCTTCGATAACGCCCGCGGTCGAGGCCGTGGTCATGCGTGCCTTGGAGAAGAAGCCCGAGCGCCGCTTCACGACGGCCGAAGACTTCCTGCGTGCGCTGCGACGCGCGCGCGGACTAACGGTCGAGACTGAGGCGGCGTCCGGCCGCGTCACGTCGAGGACGGACGAGGCGAAGGCGACGGGCGTGCTTGGCGAGACGACCGACGAGCTTCTGCGCGACTCTTACCACACGCAGCCGATAACGCACGAGCCCTGTCCTTCGTGCGGCGAGTCGGCGGGAAGCGACGGCGGCCGCTGCCGCGCGTGCGGGCAGGACGTGACGGCCTCGCCCGCGACGGCCGAACTCATTCGCCGCGACGCGACCACGCGACAGGGCGGGCGCGGCCTACGCCTGCTCGCCGTCTCCGTCGCGCTCTTCGTGCTGCTCGCGTCACTCGTCTATCTCGCGGGCCGGAGTCTCAAATCTTCGGACGCGCATGAAGGCGTCGCTTCACCGAACGTAACGCCGTCGCCCGAGAGTTCGCCGTCACCGCCGCAGACCAGTCCCGGCGACGCGGCGAAGCCTCTTGAGGCGCGCGTCAAAGTTGACTCTTCGTTCGACGGCTACAACGAGAAGCCGCTCGCGGACGGCGTGACGGACGTGCGCGAGATACGAGGGATGCGTTACAACCGAGGCAACTGGGTCTCGGCCGAAAGCCCCTCGCCGCACTGGGTCGAGCTGGACTTCGGCCGTGCCACGCGCGTGTCGGCCGTCTACATCTTCTGGGGCTTCGACAAGGAGCGCTACATGCCTTCGCGACGCGTCGAGCTTCAGACGCAGGACGGCGCGGGCGAGTGGCGCACAATCTCCACGCTCGAAGCGAGCGACAACTTCGACCGCGCGGCCTTCGAGTTCGCGCCGTTCGAGGCGAAGTCTCTGCGAGTCCTACAGCCCGCGCAGTCAGGCCCCTCGAACCGCCCCTTTGTCATGTGGCTGCGCGAAGTTCAGGCGTTCGGCATACACTGAGTCTCCTATCCACAACATTATGCTCACAGCAGAGATCATCGCCGTCGGCTCGGAGTTGCTGACGCCGTTTCGCACCGATACGAACAGCCTTTGGCTGACCGACCGCCTGAACTCGGTCGGCGTCGAGGTGAAGCTCAAGACCATCGTCGGCGACGACGACGCGCGGCTCGAAGAGACGATACGCGACGCCCTGAAGCGCTCGGGCGTAGTTGTGTTGACGGGGGGCTTAGGCCCGACCGAGGACGACATCACGCGCAAGATTGCCGCGCGCGCACTCGGCCGTCGGCTCTCGCTCGACGAGCGCGTGCTCGAAGAGATACGCGCGAAGTTTCTGCGCTGGGGGCGCAAGATGCCGGAGATTAACGCGCGGCAGGCGATGGTCATGGAGGGCGCGGAGGTCTTGCCGAACCCGAACGGCTCCGCGCCCGGCATGTATCTTGAGCACGACTCGCGCGTCGTCGTTCTCCTCCCCGGCCCGCCGCGCGAGATGAAGCCGATGTTCGACGACCGAGTGCTTCCGAAGCTCGCGGCGCGAGCGGGCGGCGTGCGAGTCGCGCGTCGAGTGCTTCGCGTCGCGGGCCTCGGCGAGTCGGCGGTGGACGAGCGCATCGCGCCGGTCTACACGCAGTATAAGAATCCGCAGACGACGATCCTATTTACCAACACCGACATCGAGATTCACCTGACCGCGCAGGGCAAGACGGAGCAGGAGGCTGAGCTTCTTCTCGACGGGCTTTCGGGACAGATTGAGGAGCGCTTGGGTGATGCGGTCTTCGCGTTCCGTGGCGAGACCATGGAGCAGGTCGTGGGCCTACGCCTCGCGGTCGGCGGCTTCAACCTCGCCGTCGCGGAGAGCTGCACGGGCGGCCTCATCGCGCACAGGCTGACGGAAGTGCCCGGCTCTTCCTCCTACTTCATGGAGGGCGTCGTCACGTACTCGAACGAGGCCAAGACGCGCCTGCTCGGCGTGCCCGAAGAGTTGATAGAGCGACACGGCGCTGTCTCCGCCGAGGTGGCCGAGGCCATGGCCGAGGGTGTGAAGCGGCGCGGCGCGACAGACTTTGGACTCGCGGTTACGGGCGTCGCGGGTCCCGGCGGCGGAACAGAGGAGAAGCCCGTCGGCCTCGTCTACGTCTCACTCGCGGACGACGCACACACGGAGCACCGCCGCATCATGCTCCCCGGCGACAGGCATCTGATTCGCTGGCGCGCATCACAGGCCGCGCTCGACCTCCTGCGCAGGCGTCTGATTTAAGGCCGGAGTTCTTTTGAGGATGGTATTACCACGAGGATAGCTTACGGTGGAGCGTTGACCGGCCGCTATGAACATTTACTATTCGCAAACAAACAGAGTGTTCGCGAACAATAAAGTTCTTCCCTGAAGCTTATTTTGCTTCCGGCTGTGGGAATTGAGTGAACAATAAAGTTCTTCCCTAAACGTCAGTGACCGGGCGGAGCGTGAACGCCCCGCCCGGTCACGTTCAGTTGTGTAGGACCTCACTGAGGCCGGTAAACCGCCGTCGGGCTACTATTTGTATCCGCCTCACTCTTCACTGACGAGGCGAGTACGAGAAACGGGTCGAAAGACATCTGGGCGCCTTCAAATGACAGGTTGACGGAGTACTGAATCTGGGTTCCGGGGCTCGGCGGCGCTTCGCTAAAGATGCTAGTCCAACTTCCGTCGTTGTTCTGCTTCGGGGTGACGTTGACGCCTACGGCATTGCCGGTGAAACCGCTTATCGAGACGTTGGTGCCGGGGTCGATAGGGGTGACAGACCAAATAATCCTGTCGCCCTGACGCAGTTTGGTGATTAACTCCGGTTGGCCCTCCTGTAAGGAGCCAAAGAACTTGTTCGTGTCCATCAGGTACACGTTGTTCTGCAAACTCTGTGAACTCATCGCGCCCTCGACATCGACGGCGATTAAAACGTCAACTGTTGCCATGACGGTCTCCTTCTTCTGAAGTCGGGTCGGTTCGTAGAACCTCCCTGTCGGTTGAGCCAGTCAACCCGGATGTTGGAGAGGCTAAACGTCGGTCGCTTAATGCTCTCGAACAGGTAGAACCAGCACGCGCGGTTGCGTGAGGCGTTGGAGCCGGCGCTAAATTCGGTGTGCCCGACTCGTGGATTGTCGCGGCGGATGCTTTCGGCGGGTCACAGTGGATTCCCGTTGGGAAGTTTCGTGCCGACGCATTGCCTACATCTACTAATGCGCAATCCTGGCTGGAACTCCCTCAGCCCGGAAAAATATTTTCAGATTCGATTTGAAATGCTGAGAGGCAGGCTGTGGCTATCAGTTATGCCGGAGGGGCAGGGAGATAAAGCGGCTGCTCGCGGGTGGGGTGTTGAAGGGCGCACGGGCGATGAGGCCGCGCGTCAGTGTGAATACCTTTCGCGCTGATTTATCTGCGCGCCGTCGGCATCCTTCGGCGGCGATATTGTAGCTGCACTTTAATCAACAGCGGCTCGTCCGGTTTGGTGCCGGGGCGGTAGTAGAGTGTTTGCGGGTTGGGCGCGGACGAATCCAAGAGGCGTGCGCCGCTCGCGCCGGCCTCCTTTTCTTCCTTCGTCCAGACCTTGCCCGCTCCGTCGCTCAACTCCAAGCGCCCCGCCTGTCCACCCCATAACTTTTCCCACTGCGCCAGGCGCTCGGCGGAAAGTCTTTGCGCCTGCGCCCCGATCTGTAACTCGTCGAGAGGGGCGGGCGTGATGATGACGTTCAGCAATTCGCCGACCTGATCGGCGCGGCTGCGTTTGAGTGTGAAGAAGGGGGGGCTGTCCTCCTGCGCGGGAATGTCAACGAGCCGCCCGGCCTTCACGCGGTTGTCGCCGCCGAGCGTGCGCGTCGTCGGGAAGATCAGGTAAGGCTCGCCGAGCGTGCCGTCGGCATACTGCTCGCGGTCGATGACATAGAGGTAGCCGGTGCGCGCCGCCTCGACGCTCAGGCGCACCCTGTCGCCCTCCGCAAGCCCTGCGTTACCGGGCACCCGCTCAGGTATCCACGCGGCCGCATCCGAGCCCTCGTGGACAATCATCCTCTCTCCTACGTCCGCGTCTCTGGACGGGCGCAAGCGCCAGACCGTGACCCCGACGACCGAATCCCCAGAGACGTTAGCGGTAGGGACGCGCGGAGTCGCCACGCGGTAGCTACTCCGAGGCGTGTTCCTGTCGGGGCGCGCAGGCTTCCTCACTTTGGCGTTGAAAGCCGTGTCCCAAAGCTTCCGCGTCGTCTCCTCTTCCTTCGTCTTCTGCGTCCCGGCGAGCAGGCTGATTGAGAAGAGCGTGAAAGCGCATACGCCGACGGCCCACAGCCTCGCCGCCCGAATGTGAGATACGGGGATGATTCTCCGGCGCGAATTGATAAGCCGTCCGTCGTGCGGTGCTTTCATTTCTTACCTCCACTCGCCCTGTTGGACGAATGCCGCCCAGTAGTAAGGCGACTGCCACTGCTTCTGTTTTAAGAGTTCGAGCTGTGCCGCCCTCAACGCCGCCGTCGGGCGCAACCCGTCTTTGAGTATTCCCTTGTAGAGTCGCGACATTAAATCGGCCGTCCCTTTGTCGCTCACGTTCCAGAGGCTGACGACGATGCGCGCCGCGCCCGCGTACATGAACCCGCGCGTCAGTCCGACCAGCCCTTCGCCCTTGACCTCTCTCCCGAGCCCCGTCTCACATGCACTCAGGACGACCAACTCCGCGGAGAGGTCGAGGTTATAAATCTCCTGCGTCTTGAGTAAGCCATCCTGCGGCTCGCCCCGCTCGTTGACGAGCGAGAGCACGACGGCGGAGAGCGCGGGCCTCTCGCTGTCGATGTATCCGTGGGTCGCGAAGTGAACGTAGCGATACTTGCGCAGCTCTCCGCCGAGGGCCGTCGCGAGGCTCGCCTTGAAATCGAGGGCCTTCAGGTTTGCGGCTGTGGGAGCGACGGCGAGTATTTGCTCGGCCTCTAAGCGTGTGTAAGGCAGGCGCGGGATGCGCGCCCCGCCCTGCGCGCCGGTCGCCTGCGCCGACAGATGTTCAAGCGTTCGCGTGGCGGCGGAATCTTCAGCCTTGTCAGGTGTCGGCTCTCCCGCGCTCTTCGCCTTCGACTTGACGCGCTCGTCACTGCTGTCGAACACAGGGTCGGCGATGAGGGCGATGCTATTCGGGGCCGGCTTGCGCCCGGCCAACTCTCTTCTTTGCACGGCTAGCGTGGAGGCCGAAGGCAGGCTGACGACCTCGTGCCTGACGATTAATGGTTGGTAGTTAGCGGCCCCCGACGGCCCGCCGTTCGGGTCGGCCAGCATTGCGAAAGGGATGTACTGCAAAGCCCCGTCGGCGACGACCACCAGCCGTTTACTTCTCAACTCCGAAGCCGCAGGCCCGAGCACCATGCGGCCCAACTCGTCGGCAGCTTCGGGCGTTTGCAAATCCGCACGGCCGATTCGTTCCTGCCTCTGCCGCGCATCCTCGCCATTATTTCTGACGCTGCGGGCCGTCACCAACTCGTAGAGCCGCCGCGCCGTATGCTCGACGCGGTCGCGTCCGGGCAGTTGAAAGCTTCTCAAGCCGTCGCGGGTCACGGCCCAAAGGTAGCTGTGCTCCGCGCCGAGCGAGTATTCGAGCAGCAGGGTGTCCGGGTCTAAAAGCTTCTGTAGCTCTCGCAGGCCGAGCGGCTGCGGTTGGGTGATGGCCGCGTAGCGCGGGCTGCTGCGGCGTATTTCCCCCAACACCTGCTGGTGTTCCTCTTCGAGCGCGCCGACCTCTTCCTTCAACGCCGCCGACTGCTCCTGCCTGTTCTGCTGACCGAGTAGAGCCAACAGCCGCGCCGCCTTGGCGCTGAGCCTTTGAGAAAGCTCGCGCTCGCGCTCAAGCAGCGCGGGGTCTACACCCTGACGTACGTCAACGCCGGACTCCGACAGCATCTCCAGGAGCGAGCGTGCGCGCGCTCGCTCGCTCGTTTCCAGCGCCGCCGCGTCGTAGCCCCTGGCCGGTTCGAGGCGGTGCATACGCATCAGCAGGTCAATCTCGAACTCGTAAGCGTCCTGCATCGAAGCGAAGAAGGAGGCGCGGAGTTGCCGGCTGACTACTTCCGCGCGGACGGCCTCGATTATCGAGAGGGCCGCGTCCATCTGAGCGCGCGCCTCTTCAAGGTTGCCGCGGTCGCGCTCGACGGCGGCGATACCTTGCCGCGTCTTCGCCTCGAAGCGCCGTGCGCCCAGCGCGCGGAAGGTCGAGAGCGCCTCTCCATAGCGTGCGAGTGCCTCCTGCGGTCGGCCCGCGAGGGCGTAGGCTGCCCCGAGAGAGCCGAGGGTAATGGCCTCCTCGTAACGGTCGCCGACGGCGCGCGTGAGTTCGAGCGCCCGCCGGTGCTGCTCAAGCGCCTTCTGTGGCTCGCGCAACGAGGCGTAGGCCGTCCCGACGTTGTTGAGCGTGATGGCCTCGCCGCGTCGGTCTCCGGCCGCGCGCCGGAGCGGCAGCGCCCGCTGATAGTAGTCGAGAGCTTCGGCCGTCTCTCCCAGCACATCGTGGGCACGGCCGATGGCGTCGAGCGTGTTGGCTTCACCCTGCACGTCCTTCGCCGCGCGCCGGAGTTCGAGCGACTGCCCGAGGTATTCGAGCGCCCGCCGCGGCTCGCCCGTCGCGGTGTAGACGAGGCCGATGTTATCGAACGTGTCGGCCTCCTTGCGGCGGCTGCCCCAGGCACGCCTGAACGGCATCGCGCGGCCGTAGTAATCGAGCGCGCGCTGAAGGTCGCCGAGCTGGTAGTAGATGACGCCTATGTTGTTGAGCAGGTCGCCCTGCACGCTGCCGTTGTTGAGGGCTTCGAGCAGCGGCATCGCGCGGCCGTAGTAGTCGAGCGCCTGACGCGGCTCGCCCAGAATGTCGTAGACGCCGCCGATGTTGTTGAGCAGGAGCGCCTCGCTGCGCCGGTCGCCGAGGGATTGGCTGAGCGAGAGCGCCTGTTCGTAAAGGCTCAGTGCCTGTTGCAGTTGACCCGAGGTGTGATAGGCGAAGCCCGCGAGCCTGAGCGCGAAAAGCTCCATGCCGCGGTCGCCGACGGCGCGAAACGCGTGCGCGACGGCTTCGAGCTTTTCGCGCGACTCCCGCCGCGCGTGCGCCTCGGGTTTCGCGCCATCGGCGACCGCATCGGCGAAGGCTCGCTCGGCGCTCATCTGCGCCCTGTCGGAAGGGGTCGGCTCGCGCAGCGCCTCGACCCTAAGCTCGTAGTGCCCGACCGGTGCCCTCTTATCGGGCGAGCGCACCTCCAACGTGTAGTCGCCTGATTCTTCGACCACAGCCGAGAGCGGCTCCGCCCCGTAGCTCGCGTTGGGGCTATCGACTTCAAGCAGGCGCGCCCCGCCCGGACTTATCAGCGTTACCGCAACGTCTATACCCTTTTGCTCGACCACGACGCGCAGGTATTGCCCAACGCCGAGCGTGACGCGGTAGAGGTGCGTCTCGCCCCCCGTCATGCTCACGCTGAGCGGTTGGCCCACGGCGGGCGCGGGGGGGGCTGCGGCCTGTCGGGCGAGTGCGCAGACGGGGAGTGAGAGGAGAAGTGTGACGAGGCGAAAGGTGTTCCGGCGTGTCGAGCGCATGTTATGGCGTGAGAGTGGCGAGACGCATGCGGGGGGACGACCGCCCCGGCGAAGCCGGCGTGGCGGTCGTCCCCCGCACTGTTTGAAGTGCCCGCGCGGGGTCCGCTATGCGCGCCTTACGCGCGTAGCCCCTTCTCCGCGGCGTGACCGCGCCGGCCGCAGCCGTCGTCGTCGTCCGTGTGTGGGGGGGCCTGGGCAGACCAACTGCCGTCATCCCCGGTGGCTCCGGACTTTGGGTGCCCGGAGGGCCGGCCCATCAACTGATTATCGAAGATGCGGCCTCCCATATTCTCTCCATCCATAGTAATCGAGCCGTTGAACACGTAGGGCGCGCCGTTAATCCTCATGCTGAAGTTTATTGACCCGCTCGAAGGGTCGTAGGTTCCGGAAAAATTAGTCCCCGTGCTTAAAAGCCCCGTGAAGTTAGACGACCCAAGCACAGGGTTGTCTATTGTATATTTGACACCGTTGAGGGCTTGCAAGTTCGGGTTTCTGCTGTTGGTCGTCAGCGTCCCGGCCATCGGCGGGGTGATTGCGCCGACCGATGTAATTCGTCCTGCGGCTGCGTTCGTAGACATGGCGGTCTCCTTCTTTTCGGGGCTGTTGGTCTTGGACGGGCCGACGCGGAAGACTCCCCGCGCGGGAACGCGTCCCGGAAACGTCAGCGTCGGAAGCCGCCGTGCGCGGCGGCCGAGCCGTTACTATCTACTAATGCGGAGAAACGAGGAAGACCGCCTCAAAAAAAATTGGGTCGAGGCGAAGTGTGAGTTTCGGCCCCGAAGGGCATCGTGCGTCCGCGTCGCCGGGGCCGCACGGGAGATTAACAATCGCGTCTCTGTCGCCGGGATGAGTTAAGAGATGTCGGGAACTTCAGTGATGCTCAAGCCTCAGGAGTTGCGTGAGTATAGCACCGTTCGACGTGAGGACAACCTCTTTTTTATCCTCGTCCCGAGAAGCCGTGGGCCGGGGGGTTTGGTGTGTTAGCAGGAAATCTCTTGCCGCGTCATTCAAGCCGGGGTCGCCGACCAACCCTCGGTCGCGCGGGTTGGCGTACACCTTCAGCGCTTCCAGCGCGGGGACGCTCTCCGCAGACCAGACCAGCCAGACGTTCTCCGTCCCCTGTTCCGAGTCGAACTGCAACCAACTCCGCTCGGGAACCTGAACCTGCCTGCCCGCGCCGAGCCGCGACTGCCCTTCGTTGGCGGTGGGCGAAGGGAAGAGCATCACGTAGGGCGACCGTCCGTCCTGCTCCGCCGGCCCTTCGTTCAGGATGTATAGGTGTCCGTCCTGCGGGCTGCTGAGGTTCAGCCGCACACGATAATCCTTCTCGAAATTAATCTCGCCGCCGAGCCTGAACGAGTCTTCAAACGGCCTCCCGTTGCGATACTTCTGAACCAGTATCGAGTAGACCAGCCTGCGCTCCGGCCCGGAGGCGGGAGGCGCGACAGTAGTCCTCGCCGTCACCGGGTTTGTCGTACCGGCCGTCGTCAGGTTTGAGGAGCGCCACGCACGCGCGCCGATGACCGCCGCCGCGGCCAGAAGCAGCACGGCCGTGAGCACGAGCGCCGTCGCTCTCTTGTTACGGGTCGCACGGGCGGCGGCGGGCGACTGCTGTGCGGCCGCGTCAATTAACACGGCCCTTCCAGAACTCTCTCCGGCCTCCAATTCCCGGCGCAGGCTTTCAAGGTCGAGCGCGAGGTCTTTGCTCGTCTGATACCGCCTCTCTTTATCTTTTTGAAGAGCCTTTCTGA